>JBBKXJ010000284.1:0-6603 GCA_037969395.1 Pseudomonadales bacterium | reverse complement strand
GGGCAGCCTTGACGGCTGCCGCGGACCTGACGGCCGCGCTCGGTGAGGCTTTGCCATCACCGAGCGCGGCCTTGTAATCAGTGACTTTCCCCAGTTTAACGCATCAGGTATGATGCAGCTATGGTAACGCAGCACAAATATCCCCAGGGCGAGCTGTCCCAGCAGCTGAACGAGATCCGCGAGCAACGCCAGCTGGTACGGAAACGGCGCTATTCGCGCTCGCGCCTGGACCGCTACCGCGCCGAAATCGAAGCGCTGGCCGAACAGGGCGCGAGCTGGCAAGAGATCGCCTTGTGGCTGCGCCAATACAAGCGCACCAAGGTCGACCGCACCACCGTGGGGCGTCGCTTGAAGGTTTGGCGAGCATTGACCCCGCCCGACGATACCCCGTATCTGGAATAGCCATGGCGCATTTTGGCAAAGGCAAACCGATGGCCACCCAGGCGCAAGCCGTGCTCAAAGGCCACCTGGCGCTGACCAGCCGACACGCCGCCAAGGTCGCGCTCGGTGTGAAAGGCAGCCAGTCGACCGGGCAAATTCACAGCCTGCGCACCTTCGAAAAATACGCCAACAGTTTGAAGCTGGCGGGCGAGTGGGCACACCAAAACGGCGAGCTGCGCTACATCAAGGACATGACGCCGGCACTCGCACAAGAATATCTGGAACACCGCGCCGCCGATGGGCTCAGCCAAAAACAGTTGGATGCGGATCGCAGTGCCCTGCAGTTCATCACGGGGCGCGATTCCCTGGAACGTGTGTTCGCACTGCATCCCGTCGCGCGCCACACGCGCGCCTATACCCGTGACCAGGTGCACGTCATTGCCCAGGCTCAAAACGCACGCAATCGACTGGGGACCGAGATCGCCTACGCGGCCGGTCTGCGGGCGCATGAGTTATTGACGCTGCAGCGCCGCGATGAAGCGCAGGCGTCGGCGCACCGTGACTGGCATCCGGAACGGTTCGCCGGCAGGGCAGGGGTGCGCTATATCGTCACCGGGAAGGGCGGGTTAAGCCGGGAAGTGCTGTTACCACAGCACCTCGCCGAGCGGCTGGAAGCGTGCCGCCGGACAGAACCTAAAACCGTGCGCGATCGGGGCATTCGCTACCAGCCGCGCTACGCTCTGGGCGGCGGTAACGCCTGGTCAAAAAGTGTCAGTGACGCCGCGCAGCGGGTGCTGGGCTGGTCAACGGGCGCGCACGGATTACGCCACAGCTATGCGCAGGAGCGGATGCACGAATTACAAACAGCGGGAATGACGTATTACATCGCCCGCCAGGTGGTGAGCCAGGAGCTCGGCCACTTTCGCGGTGATGTCGTCGAGACGTACTTGCGATGATCGATAGAAAAACGTCAAAACAGAAGACGCTGCGCTTCTCCGAAGAGTCACGACTGGCAGGTTACGTACTGCTCATCCACGCTGTCGGTCTCGTCGACGGGTTGTTTCCGATCAGCCTCGCATGAGTGTATTGTGACCCCACGAGCATCCAGCCCTGTATCACTGCAAGGACTCAGACCGTGATCGTCTTCGTCTCCTATCAAAGAGCCGACACCTTGTTCGCGGCCCACGCCATTGGGTACGCGCTACGCGACGCGGGTCACGAGGCCTTCGTTGACACCGGGAGCATTGGCGGCGGCGAACTCTATCCACAGGTGATCAGCAAGGCCGTTTCCAGTGCGAACATGATGCTGGCGCTGATCGGACCGTCCTTCAGTTTCGCGCGTTTGAATGAGCCAACAAGCGTCGTGGCGTTCGAGTGGCGTCGTGCGCAGTTCCATGGCGCCGCCGTGATACCAGTCCTCGTCGATGGCGGCGTGATACCGTCCGATTCCGATCTGCCGGCCGAGTTTCGCTGGTTCACGAAACGCAATGCCTACTCGCTTCGCCGCGAGTCTTTTTCGGGTGACGTCTCGGCGCTCATCAATGCGGTCCCGCTGCTTGCGACCACACCCAGGCGTGCCGCCCGGGTGCTCTGGGTAGACGACCGGCCAGCCAACAATGAGGTCGAGCGAAAGACGCTAAGGCCACACGGGATTGTATTCGACAATGTTGTGTCGACCGCCGAGGCGGTAGAGCAGCTTGCAAACGAGAGTTATGATCTTGTGATCACCGATCTTGGCAGGGCGCACTCCTCGGATCGATCCCAGACGGCGGGCGCGGCTTTCCTGGAGCACCCAGTGATCAGTACCGGCGGACCGCCGGTAATCGTATACGCAAGTTCGTGGGCTGTGAGGCAAAGGGACAAACTCCTGAGGCTCGGCGCTGCGGAGGTCACGGCGAGCCGTGAGCAACTCATTGACACGGTGCTGTGTGTGTTGGGACGGGCGCCCGAGCCGACGAGCAATCTAAATCGCTGATGCCACCTTGGGGTACTAAGGGTTTTCGGTTGTGTCGCGAGCTTTGTCTAGTTCGAACTAACAGTGGTCATCAGGCGCAACTATCTTGTAGTGGCTAATGTGTAAAATTGCTCCCATGCTGGCCGACGACCTTCTGCTCTGACCCTTCTTGGTTAAGCCGGGAAGTGCTGTTGCCACAGCATTTGGCCGAGCGGCTGGAAGCGTGCCGCCGGGTCGAGCCTGTGGTGGTTCGTGATCGGGGCATTCGCTACCAGCCGCGCTACGATCTGGGCGGTGGTAACGCCTGGTCAAAAAGTGTCTGTGACGCCGCGCAGCGGGTGCTGGGCTGGTCAACGGGTGCGCACGGTTTACGCCACAGTTATGCGCAGGAGCGGATGCACGAATTACAAACGGCGGGAATGACGTATGACATCGCCCGCCAGGTGGTGAGCCAGGAGCTCGGCCACTTTCGCGGTGATGTCGTCGAGACGTACTTGCGATGATCGATAGAAAAACGTCAAAAGACGCTGCGCTTCTCCGAAGAGTCACGACTGGCAGCTTACATAGGTGCACGCATGCACACGTGCTGCTCATCCACGTTGTCGGTCTCGTCGACGTGTTGCTCCCGATCCGCCTTGCTTAAACGACCTATCTTCCCAATGGGACAATGGATCGCCACAGAGGACGGATTGAAAGACTGGGTGAAAGCGGGTGTTGCTTTCTCTTACGGCCAAGTCTAAAAACCATCGAGACGATTTTCATTCCCGGTGACAAACGCATTGCGCATGAAACATACACAAATGTCACACCACCCTTACGACTCTTTCGAGTCAATGCACACACAGTGCGAGTAATTATGGATAATCCTACGCTTCAAACGCTGGAGACTCAACTGAAAAAATCGCTGTATTGTGGCGACTGCAAGGCGCTGCGTTTGTTGATCTGGGAGCGCCCGGCCCAGAGCGCGGTTTTCGGCGAGTCGCCACCCCAGCACGCGGTGACTGGGGAACACTGCTGGTATGCGGTGCACTGTGATTATTTCCGGCGCCGCATCGAGGCCCCGGATCAGCTCAAACGCTGCGGCGCGCACCAAAAGAAAGCCACCAAATAGGGGAAAAGATAGTTGTCGTGCGAATTGCAAATACAGCAGGCAAAAGAGTAATAACTCTTTTAAATTTACGATCAGGATGACAGATTGCCTTGGTTGATTATCGAACTCCCCTACAGCCCACACATGGCGGGGCTTGTATAAGCACTGAACAAAATGGCTGGAATGATCACAAAATCTACAGTAGAAAAGACTGTCGATTGACTCTAGGGTAAACGGCGCGTAGGTTTCACCACAAAACGGCGATGAATTTCTTATCTCCTATTATTGGGCTTTACCTCTTCATTCGAGCGGATGATGAACAAGGACTGTCATTTACAGGAACCGTCGTCGCAGACTGCGCACGGCGATCAGTCGCCCAATGTTAAGGCAGGTGGCAATGTCGCCATTACGTACAACAACACGGGTGTTACCCGGGCGCAGTTTGATCAACTCACAACCGGGGAGAGAGTGACCTGCGCATGACAAAAGTGCAGCAAAAAATCTCTGGCTGCTTCCGTTCTTATGGTGGCGCTGAGATATTTTGTCGTATCCGCGGATACCTATCGTCATGCCGCAAACAGGGGCTGACAGCCACTGATGCGCTCAAGCTTGTGCTGGAAGGTGAGATGCCAGAGGGGTTCCGGGCTGAATAGTTACTTTCCAACAAAAGTACGTAAACTCTCACAAGGATCAGCATAAGCCCCTAAATGGACTTTGAACCTCAACCGGACGAATATGCGGTGCACAGCATATTCGTCCATTTGAGGTTTAAACACCATATATTGGTAGATTAAGCAAACGCAATGATCAATCCCTTATTTGGCGCTAGCTCAACGCCAGACATGCTCCGTAGAACGTTTGCCGTCGAATCAGGCATGAAACTGAACGGAGCGTTATTCACATGTTGCCGACGGGCATTCAGTGAAAAGCGCATATATCCACCTGGAACCAGATGACGCCGGCAATCGTTGATAAAATAAGCCCACTCATGCGCGTCCCAGGGTTCTTCACGCCCCGTCCAGTTAAAAAACACCATGTAACCGGTTATTACGTCGAAGCGCTCTCCGAGATCTGGCAACGGTTTTTTCGGCTCTATTCTGTGGTTTATCCTTTCGATTTCCAGCAGGTCAATTAGATCGTTGTACATCTCGTTATCGTTAAGGTCCAAGCCCATCACGTGGTGACCAAAAAATCGTGCCGTCAGCAAAAACCAACCAGCTCCACACCCTAGGTCGAGGATTCTTAGCCCCTCGTGTTTATGCAATTTCAAATCCATGACACGATCTGCAGCGTCGCCAATCCAATGATCAGAACAAAGATATTTTGTCGTGTTTGAGTGATTGATAGCCGCTATCTTACCGCCAGGCCCAACCAGTTTATACTTGGATTGAATGACCCTTAAAGCACTCTCATTAAACGATCTCTTCACTCCGTCAGCAATACGCCGCCTCGTACGCGCCTTACCTGAAATTGCCTCCACTCCTATTTTGATCACCGGCGCTTTACTGTATAGCTTTTTCATTATTTGTTGCATCGTCTGTTCCCCCCCATTTATCTCAATAAAAAGCCCAGGCTAGCCGGGGTAAATCGAATGCTCTTTACATATTATGCTAGCACCGACGTGAAATTGTAGTGATTCTATCGATTTGAAAATGCAGGTACAAGGTCACCGCTCAAACCAAGCAGTTAGTCGGATAAGCGATGCTTGGTAACAAGTATCGCTTATCCGACACGCCGACCCGTGACAGGGGAGCGCGCTATTGACGCTCAAATAGCGAAAGTCACACCACTTGGCAATACAATACGATCGGCCAGGTTAATTGTCATCTCATACTCTCCACAATGCCAGTCACCGAAAAGTGCCACAGCCTGTGGCACAATTGAAGATAAAAGAGCCCAAGCGATTGTCCGGCAGCATGCGCAGCTCGCGCCTCACGCGCGTGGTGATATGACTTGTAACGTCGTTCCAGGCAAGATGCCAGCTTCCCTGAGACTTCGGCGATCCACCGTTTCGCCGCGACCCAAAGCCCAGCGGATGCCAATGTCCCGTTCCGTTAACCGGCGATCACTCGTTATGTCTTTCAGCACCCACGATGAGCCGAAGGATAAATTTCCACCAAACGTTCCGATTGTCACCCAAATATCATTCAGGAGCGACGAGACTGTCATGAATCGGTCGTAGGGAACGACCCATTTTCTACCTTCTGCACCAAGTAACGGTGTAGAGTCAATAGTGAGAAATTTACAATCCTGGAGGCGTTTTTCTGCTTCGTCAATGGACTCGGCGGCATCGTCAAGAGGACGGGGTGGCACAGAACCTAACTCCCAGCCGCCTGGGAGCTTAATGGGTGCGTTATTCACAACTCGCTCCGCTATGGCTGTGACAATAGCGGTTATCGGAATTCGGAACCAAAGGAGAAAAGTAGCGATGGTAATGGGCCACACTAGGCTTTGAAAAAATGGAATCCAACTCTCCATGACTTATCCCCCAATCCGCCGAATAGCATATTCTACATCATGGTCAAATATAGGAAACGTGCCTGTATCCAAACATTTGTTGAAGCTGGTTGAATCATGGTTTTGGTACTCCTGTGAATCGGGGCTAGTTTTTTGAAAGGGATTTAAATATGAATCCGCTCGATTTCATCGAGCGACAGCTCCTCGTGCACGCGGTTGTAAAGCTGAGTAGTGCGGGTCGACTCATGGCCGGCAATGCGCGCAGCGATTTCCAAGTCGCCCCCGTTGCGTAAGTACTCGGTGATGCCCGTGCCGCGAAAACTGTGATTGGAAATGTCTATCGGTAAGCCTACCTCAAGCGCACGGCGCTTGATCATCTTGAGTGCCGTCTGGCGTGTCATGCCTTTTCGCAGTAGCGCGTCCTGCCGGCGGCCTTGCCCGGACGATCGAAACAGAAGCCCTTTCTTGTCGCCGACGATGCCGGCGGCCTCGAGGTATTCATCCACGTACTCGATGGCGACGTGATGCGCGGGCACGACATGGTACTTGCCACCTTTTTCGTGCAGGCGGAAGAACGAGCGCTTGCCCTGGGTGTAGTAGTCGGCGACTTTCATCCCCACGGCCGCGCTCACGCGCGCGAAGCTGTACACCATGAGTCCAATCAAGGCGCGATCGCGCAGACCCACAAGCGTCGCCGTATCGATCGTGTCGAGCAACTCGC
>JBBKXJ010000283.1:0-15233 GCA_037969395.1 Pseudomonadales bacterium | reverse complement strand
TCGGTGCGCAGTGCCAGCGTTGCTGTGTCTCGATACGGCGGCAGTTTCTTGTCGACCAACGCGATAAAATTCTGAATTTTGCGGGCTGGAACCGACGTCGAATCACCGATATTGACGTAATTAGAGCCGGCGCGCTGAGCGACGTAGCCGTGTACCACGCCGGCCAGTTCGAAGTTGCCTGCCTGGCAACGTAGCAAACCGCCACCAGAGCTGCCGCTGTTGATATGGGCGCTGGTGTACAGGCGGCCATTGAACATATTTTGATATAAACCCAGGCTCATTTTTTGCTCAAGCGCCAGCGGGTAACCAATCGCCCAGACAGCCTCCGACTCGCGCAGCATCGTGCTGCTCACTGGCATTGGCACAAGGTCATTGGTTGTTACGGACAATAGCGCCAGGTCATTGTCGGTATCGGTGCCTAACACCGTCGCCACCTGAAATTGGCCGTCGACTTCGACCATGGCGCTGCTGGCGTCTTCAACCGCATGGGCTACCGTGAGTACGCGGTTTTTGGCGATGATTACGCCGCTGGCGGTGCTGCCGTCGGGTGCGGCGATGCGCACGACTGACGAGCGCACGTTTGCATCAGGCAGTTGGCATTGCTGACTGGTGGTCAGCGCGCAACCTGCCAGCAACAGCAGAGTTAAACAATAAATTATGGTCTTCATCAATCGCCACCAACAACATATAACTGACAGCTACCAACTCCACGCTCGATATACAGCACTGGATCTCTGATAGTGCATGCCCGCGAAGACATGCAGCCTTTCATTTAACTTTAGACGACTAATCAGGCTGCGCTGATGCCTGGTTGCGATTTAGACAAGCGGATTAAAGAGGACGACAATCGGGTTGGCGATCATTTTTTGTGCTGGTTGCGTGTTATAGGGCTTATCTGCTGTAATCATAGTGACCCGATATCGCAGGAGGCTCGAGTTGCTGCAACACTGTTTACTGACTCGACGCACGGCACTCTGGTTGCTTTGCGCACTGCCGTTATTACTTTCGGCTTGCACGTCAGCACCGGCTAGAACCGACAATATTTGCGCCATCTTCAAAGAGAAGAAACGCTGGTATAAGCCGGCGTCTGCGGCGGCGAAGCGCTGGAATGCGTCGGTGCCGGTGATGATGGCAATCATGCATCAGGAATCGCGCTTCCGGCATAACGTTAAACCACCGCGTAAGCGGTATCTCGGTTTTATTCCGGGACCGCGCCCTTCCAACGCGGCCGGTTATTCGCAGGCACTAAAATCTACCTGGCGTGCTTATCAGGAGGATACCCGTGATCGGGGCGCCGACCGAAGGCGCTTCAGCGACGCCATTGATTTCGTTGGCTGGTACAACAATCAAAGCAGAAAGCGCAGCGCCATCGCCAGTAACGACGCTTATCACCTGTATCTTGCCTACCACGAAGGGCATGGCGGCTTTAATCGGCGCACTTATAACAACAGCAATAAGGAGTGGTTGCGCGGCGTTGCCGCAAAAGTCTCGGGGCGGGCTAAAGTTTACTCGGCGCAGCTGGCGCAGTGCGAAAAGAGCTTGCAGAAGAGGCGCTGGTTTTTTGGCTTATTCTGATGTGATCGGTGGGTTCAAAAACACGTTTTCAGTATGCTTTTTCGTTCCCGACTAAAGTCGCTCCCACACCGAAGCACGCGATCCTGAGAAGCGACAAATCTGCGGGAAAACCGATCTTGACTAATGGCGGCTGCCGGAGGGATAAGCCAGAGATGTAGCGCATGATTTGTCGACAATGGTTTTGCACGCGCAATTATCAGGTGAAAAACCCGGTCAGCGCTTTCTTAATTCTATTCTCGGATAAGATCAGCGGCTTTTTCTTTATGGTTATCTTCAGTTTGCAATCGCCAACCACTTCGTAGTCACCGCCGATAATGCCTGTAATCTGGCCGCATTTGTCATCGCCTACCAGGTCAAGATGGTACTGTGAGTCGTGTGCCATTTTTCTCACATGCGCCAACTTTTCGTGCATGTCTACGTCGTCGGCCAGATTGATATCAAAACTAAAAGCCATGGAATTTACCTTTTTCTTCACGCTAATGCGCGTATTATGAATGTTTTAGTCGGAACCATGCATTATGTCTGGAGTCGATTCTCCGCTGCGGACAATCACCGAAATCCTGTACGAACAACGGCCTTCAACGTTGCTGTTATGCAGCCATAGTGACCTGCCTGGTTTGCAGGAATATACCAGTGAAACGCAGTGTATAACAACCAGGCTATGCGTCACTGACGATGTAAAAGAGTTGGCTAGTCTGCAACGTTTTGACCTGGCCGTTGTTGCCGACCAACTTGAACATCTGCCGAAAAGCACAGGCATGGAACTGCTTGGCCGTATTCGCAATGCGCACAGTAACCGCTGCTGCGTTACCTATGCCCCGGCCGGTCGCCACAGTGCCTGGACCGCCGTTGATTTTTTTAGTCTGGGCATGACGTTGATCTCAACGTTTCAAAACGCCGGCCGCGAACTGCAGCTCTACACCTATGCGATAGAACAGTACAACCGTCGCCGCGACTGGAACAATAATCGTTTTTGGGCCAACCCTGAGAACTTTGACAAGTACTGGTGGTAGTTCGCACTAACGGGCTTAGCCGTTATTATCGTTCTCTTTCCGCAATAGAGCCGCATGCCGTTTGGTCAGCGTCAGGAAACGCGGTGTCGGGCCGACGTCTTCGTAAATGGGGTCACCCAACTCGTCGCGAGAAATAATATTGCTGCCTCGCTCGTAGGGCATTGCCGTTTCGACCGCGTCCAGCGCCGCTGACAATAATTCGGTAATGAGCTGGGTTTGGCTGCGTGCCGGGTACATTTCCGCCAGCGCATCAATGCGCGCTGCATCGTCCAGCGGTAATTGCACCGCATATTTTCTAACGGTCAACTCGTCGCTGGCGGTTTCTTCCCAGCGCTTGATAAGTTTGATCAGCTTCATTCAACTTCTCCCGATTTAAAGCACGTATATGTTAGCTCATATTAAACCACACCGCTGCATGATCGTTAGTTACGCTTCGCTGCCAAAGTCCGCTATGATGGGCGCGTATTTGCTAAAATTCTTCGTTAATTCCTGCGTTGCGGAATACGCAGTCACTCGCAAACGAGCATTAAATGTCTGCTAAATTTGAGCTTATTATCTTCGGCGGTACCGGCGATCTGGCGCAACGCAAACTGTTGCCAGCGCTCTACTATCTGCAGCTAGATGGTCATCTGCGCGACGCCCTCAATCACATCTACGCGACCGGCAGGCAGGAACTGAGTACCGAACAATTCCTCGCAGTAGTTGAAAAAAACCTGAAGCAACACGTTGGCCCGCAGTTCTGGCGCGACGACCAGTGGCGCAGCCTCGCGGCAAGGCTGCACTATGTCAGAATGCAAGCCAACGAGCCAGACGATTACAACAATCTACGGCAAACCATACACGACCGGTCCGACAACGCTTGTGCATTCTATCTGGCGACGTTGCCATCGCTGTATGGCGTCATTTGCCACAACTTAAAAGCGGCCGGGCTGACTTCCGATACCGCCAGAGTGGTGTTGGAAAAACCGATTGGTCACAACCTCGCCACCTGTAAAAAACTGAACTCCGAGGTCGGCAAAGTATTTTCCGAAGCGGCAACTTTTCGTATTGATCATTATCTTGGCAAAGACACAGTGCAAAATCTGATTGCGCTGCGGTTTGGCAATGCGCTGTTTTCTTCGGTATGGAATAGTCAGCACATTGAGAGCGTGCAAATCACAGTAGCGGAGGACATCGGCGTGGAAGGCCGCTCCAGCTACTACGGCGAAGTCGGCGCGCTGCGTGACATGGTGCAAAACCACCTGCTGCAGTTGCTGTGCCTGGTAGCAATGGAGCCACCGAACAGTCTGGACCCGGACGCCATTCGCGATGAAAAAGTTAAAATACTGCGCTCGCTGTCGCCTATCAATCGGCAGAATGTGAACTCACGCACCGTGCGCGGCCAGTACACGGCGGGCACAGTCAATAATGAGGCGGTGCCGGGCTTTCTCGATCAGGAAGAGTACAAGGCGTATCCCAATACTGAAACCTTCGTCGCGGTCAAAACCCTGATCAACACCTGGCGCTGGGCCAAAGTGCCATTTTTTCTGCGCACCGGCAAATGTATGGCGCGCCGCTATTCCGAGATCGTGATCGAGTTTCGCCCTCAGCCGTTATCGATTTTTCCACAACAGCGCGCCGACCAGTTGCGCAATCGGCTAGTGATTCGTCTGCAGCCGGAAGAGAACATTACCTTATTCGCGCACAACAAGAAGCCAGGCTTGACCCGGGGGATGGCGTTAAAGTCGTTACCGCTACAACTTACGCTGGAAGACAACGAAGAATCGCCGCGCGCCTATCTCGCCTATGAGCGCTTACTGCTCGATGTATTGCACGGCGACCAAACCTTGTTTATGCGTCGCGATGAAGTAGAAGCGGCCTGGCAATGGACCGACGGCATTCTGGCCAGCTGGCAGGCGCTGACACTTGAACCCGAACCCGAACCTTACGCGGCCGGCACAATGGGGCCAGCGTCGGCCGATGCCCTAACCGAAAGTGAGGGGGTGGTCTGGTATGAATAACATCGCATGGCCGCAGCACATGCACTACAAACCGTTTACCAGCGCGGCCGAGCTGGAAGACGAACTGGCCACGCAAATCGCCGCCACCCTGAGCGAAGCCTGTGCGCAGCGCGTGCGGCCCAGTCTGGTTGTATCTGGCGGTCGCACACCCGCGCCGCTATTTGAAAAGCTGTCGCACAAAGATATCCCCTGGCAGAAAATAGCGATTACGCTCGCCGACGAGCGCTGGGTAGCCCCTGACAACGACGCCAGTAATGAAAAAATGGTGCGCTCCACGCTGCTGCAAAACAAGGCGGCGGAAGCGGCGCTTATCAGCCTGACAACCGATGACAACACGCCGGAGGCCGGCTTGCAGGATGTGGAAGCACGGCTGGCCGACATACCGCAGCCGTTCGATATTGTGCTGCTGGGCATGGGCGATGATGGCCACACGGCCTCGCTGTTTCCGGACGCGCCCGAACTGAACGCGGCGCTGCAATCGGAAAATATGTGCCACCCCATGAACCCGCCCAGCGCCGAGCAGGCGCGTATTAGCCTCACTGCTAGTGCCCTGTTGAGCAGCCGAGAGATTATTGTGCTTATCTCAGGGCGAACGAAACTCGAAGTGATGCGCGCTGCGCTGTCAGACAACGATGAACTGCACATGCCAGTGCGGTTTTTGCTGCAGCAACAGCGCGTTCCCGTTACCTTCTATTGGTCACCCGGTTAGGAGCAAGCAAACATGCATCAACAATTACTGGCCGTCACTAACCGCATTCGGCAGCGCAGCAGAGATTCGCGTGCTGCGTATTTGCAACGCTGTTTGCGCATGCAGCAGCGCGGACCAAACCGCGGCCAGCTGTCGTGCAGTAATCTTGCGCATGGCTTTGCTGGCTGCTCGGCGGGCGATAAATCCAGTTTGAAGCTGATGGAAGCGGCCAACATTGGCATCGTCTCGGCCTATAACGACATGCTGTCGGCGCACCAGCCGCTGGAGCGCTACCCGGCTATTGTCAAGCAGGCAGCGCACGAGCGCGGTTGCACCGCGCAGTTTGCCGGTGGCGTGCCGGCCATGTGCGACGGTGTCACCCAGGGCCAGCCGGGTATGGAGCTGAGCTTGTTCAGCCGCGATATTATTGCGGCGGCCACTGCCATTTCGCTGTCACACAATATGTTCGACGCTGGGCTGTGCCTGGGCGTGTGCGACAAAATCGTACCCGGCCTGCTGATCGGCGCCCTCTCCTTCGGCCACCTGCCGTTCGTGTTTGTACCGGCGGGACCGATGCGCTCGGGTTTACCAAACAAGGTAAAAGCCGCCGTGCGGCAGCGATTCGCGGCCGGCGAAGTAGGCGAAGAAGAGTTGCTCGCAGCCGAATCCGCGTCCTACCACAGCCCCGGTACCTGCACGTTTTACGGTACTGCTAACAGTAATCAGATGTTACTGGAATTTATGGGCCTGCATATGCCGGGTACGGCGTTTATTAATCCTGATGATCCGCTGCGCGATGAGCTGACCCGTGCGGCCGCGCTGCGCGTTACCGAGATTACTGCACTCGGCAAAAACTATATTCCGCTGTACGAACTGGTCACCGAGAAAAGTCTGGTCAACGCCATTGTTGGCTTGTTAGCAACCGGCGGTTCAACCAACCATGCCATCCATTGGATAGCCATCGCACAGGCCGCCGGCTTTATTATTGACTGGCAGGACTACGCCGAGCTGTCTGCAATCATCCCGCTACTAACCCGCATCTACCCGAACGGCAGCGCCGACGTTAACCATTTTCATGCTGCCGGCGGCATACCAATTGTGATCAACGAACTGGCGCGAGCCGGCTTGTTGCACGACGACGTCATGACCTTGATGGGCGAAGGTTTAAGTCATCACTATAGCCGCGTACCCAGTCTGGTTGGCAACAACGTAGCCTGGCAGGAAACATCGCTGGAGAGCAACAACAAGGATATACTGCGCGGCTGTGATAAGCCGTTTTCCAGTCACGGCGGGCTGGCGTTGTTGCAGGGTAATCTGGGGCGAGCGATTATTAAAACCTCGGCATTGGCCGACCAACATCTAGTCATTCACGCGCCTGCGGTTGTTTGCGATACTCAGGAACAAGTGAAAACGTTATTTGAGCAGGGCGAGCTAAATCGAGATTGTATTGTGGTGGTGCGCTTCCAGGGTCCTGCTGCCAACGGCATGCCCGAACTGCACAAACTGACGCCATACCTCGGCGTGTTACAGGATAAGGGTTTTGCCGTTGCGTTACTCACCGACGGCCGCATGTCGGGCGCTTCCGGTAAGGTACCCGCCGCCATCCACCTCACACCAGAGGCTAGGGCCGGTGGCGCGATAGCGAAGATACGCGATGGCGATATGCTAAAACTGGATGCCAACAGCGGCGAACTTGTGCTGGAGGTGGCACAGGCGGAATTTGACGCACGCGAGTGCGCCACGCAACGCAACGACGTACCCGACCTGGGTCGCGACTTGTTCGGCTTTATGCGCCACAGCGTCAACGCCGCCGAGCAGGGTGCCACCGTATTCGACTGGTCGCCGGAGGTGCAGCAATGAATTACACTCGAACACTGTGCACTGCTCGGTGCAGCCAACGCGTTACTCTAACAGGCAGTCAATATGCACATTAAACGCGGCGAGTCCAAGGTACATTGCCCCTATTGCGGCGAAGGGTTTACCACCTTCGTTGAGGAGGAAGATACCGGTTCGGAATACTTCGAGGACTGTTATGTGTGTTGTCGGCCTATTCTGTTCCGCTGTTTTACAGAAACCGATGGCTCGGTCACTGTTCAAACCTCGCGCGACGATGACTGACTAATATAGCTGTCGAGGCTGGCCAGATGGGTTAGCAGCGGCCGCACCAACAGCTCGCTGCCGCTGAAATACTCTTCTGCCATTGGCGCTATACCGCAACTTTCCGGCAAGGTTTCCCCGCTTTCAGTAAGTTCATACATGCGCGCAATAAACACAAACTGCAGCCATTGGGGAAACGTCAACGTATCAAAACAAAACGGCTCGGTGCTGGCTAATGCGGCGCTATCGGGCGGCTCGACTTGCCACAAGCGCAGCTGGCGCAGGTCGGCTTCGATGTCAATGAGATAACCACCGATGGTGATGGCTTTGGTTTCGTCAGTCATCGCACACGGCCGATGGATTGATGAATATTTTGCTTAAATGGCGGCAGCGATGCAAGCAGGTCACGCCCATAGCGTTTTTGAATAATGCGGCTGTCTAACAGCGTAACCGTGCCGCGATCAGTTTCGGCGCGTATCAGGCGACCGCAGGCCTGCACCAGCCGCAATGCCGCATCGGGTACGCTGATTTCAATAAAGGCGTTGCGGCCCTGGGCTTCTATCCACTCTGCCAGTGCTTCTTCTACCGGGTCATCCGGAACCGCGAACGGAATTTTAGCTATTACCACATGGGTGCAATACGCACCGCGTAGATCTATACCTTCGGCGAAACTCGCCAGCCCAAAGATAACGCTAGGCTCATTGGCGTCAATGCGCCGCCGGTGTTTGTCAAGCAAGACCTGCTTACTGTAATCGTCTTGCAGCAACACATTGTCGCTCAGCTCGGCACGCAGCAGCTCATAAACGGTGCGCATTTGTTTACGCGATGAAAACAGCACCAGCACGCCGCCGGTAGATTTCTCATTATTCAGGTTTAGGTGAAGGTAACTGGCGATGGCCTCGCTGTGAGTCTGCACGTCGGTGGGGTTGCAGGCCAGTGCCGGCACCTCGAAGGTGGCGTTCGCAGCATAATTAAAGGGGCTGGGTATGGCGCGAAAATGACTGTCGGCCGCAATGCCGGAGCGCATCACCAGTTGGTCGAACTTGCCCAGCGCGGTCAGCGTCGCCGAGGTCAGCACCGCGGCATAGCACTGCGACCACAGCATTTCCTGCAAGTAGCTGGCGGCCAGCAAAGGCGCGCAGTGCAGACCAAAGTCGATGCTGGAATCAAACTGCGACCTGGTTAACCACCAGGCGCGTGGTGTGGTTTCCTGGTCGGCAGTAGCATAGTAATGAAACAGCTGCTCGTGCGCGGCAGCGCGATTAACTCCCGCTCCCAGCGTTGGATACCACTCTTCCAACTGCCGCCGACTGGCTTCATCGTCGGCGTTCTCCATGTCTTTTTCGATTATGTCGGTTAACACCTGCAGCTGCGTTGCCAGTGTTTTGAACTGCTGCTGTAATTGCGCACTGACACTACTTAGCTCCGGCGGCAACTCGTGGGCAGCGAAGCGGTGGGTTAGCGGTCGATTATCGCCGCGCCGCTGCTGATGATTGTGACCGGCAAAATAGCCATCTAACTGTTCGGGTAGTTCGCGCAACAGCGGCTGCAGTTGATTACTGATGGCAACTACATCGTCCAGCTGACGTTTGGCTTTTTTTGCATTGGGCCAATGCTCCTGCAGATGCTCCAGCGCCTTCGCCTGCTGCTGCAGCCATTTCTGTGTAGCGTTTACTCTGACGCTTGAAGAGAAATGCTGCACCGCCTTATGACTCAAATGATGCGCTTCGTCGAAGATATAGATGCAGTCCTGCGGTGCTGGCAGAATCGCGCCACCACCCAGCGCCAAATCGGCGAGCACTAAGTCGTGATTGGTGACTACGCAGTCGGTTTCGTCCATGTTATCGCGCGCCTGGAAGAAACAGCATTCACTAACGAAAGTGCAGCGGCGGTTATGACACTGCGAACGATCCGAGGTGAGCACCCGCCAGTCTCTATCGTCCATTGGTTCGGGCCAGTTATCGCGATCGCCATTCCAGTCACCGCGCAGAAATGTTTGCAGCATGCTCTCATACAGCTGTATAGCGGGCGGATGGTTTTGACCAGCGCCTCCGTCTGACCTCCCATCAAAATCAGACGCAAAAAACTCGCTCTGCTGCTGCCCGCCCTTGAGCACGCCATCCAGTTTGGATAAACATAAATAGCGACCGCGGCCCTTGGCAAGCGAAAAACTAAACTCCAGTCCGCTGTGTTTAATAAGGTCCGGCAGGTCTTTATGCACAAGCTGTTCCTGCAGTGCTACCGTCGCGGTCGCGATCACCAGTTTTTTGTTCAATGCGCGCGCGACCGGGATAGCAGCAAGAATATAGGCAACGGTTTTGCCAATGCCGGTGCCCGCTTCTACCACGCACAGCCGTTGCGGATCGTGTTCATCGCTGGCAGCCTGCGCGAGGCTGTTAGCTATGTCGGCAATCATCTGCCGCTGACCGTAGCGCGCCTTGAAACCGTGGCTGGCAAGCCAGTTGCTGTACGCGGATTGGATGCTGCGCTTTAACTCGTCGGATAACATTTAACAGGCAGCTTCATTAATACACGTTACTTTAACGGCTAACATTCAGGCAGCATCGGCGCTGGCGGTCAGGCTAAGCTTATTCGTCACCGGCCGTGCATACATCTGTAACACCAGCGCTTGCTGCTCGTCCGGATAGGCGCGTAAACGTTGTTTAAAGAGCTCAGCCTCCGCTGCAAATTTTTGTGAATCGAACGGCTGCTGCGCCGTACCGCACAGCACCTTGGGCGCGCTTTCGTGCAGTTGCTGCCAGGCGATGCAGTTGCTGGGGAATAGCACATAGTTTGTCAGTATTTGCTGATCGAGTGCAGCCGCCACGGCGTCAGCGTCGGCAAATTCGCCTCGCAGTGGTGTGCCGAATGCCACGTGCACGTGGCCCTTGTTACCGGCGATACCGGCTGCAATGCTGGAGATATCCTCATGCTCGGCTTTGGCGTACTCGCCAGCGTGAGCCACTGCATGCAACTCGCGAGCTTTCATTAAATCACAAGGGTCGTATTCGTAGGAGATAGCCACCGGCACAATGTTAAGTGCCGCGATATGTTCGGAGAGGCTGCGCTCGCCCTTCGTCAAACTCATGCTTAGCATTTTAATGATGGCAGGCTCGGTGGCGTCGTTGCCGTCTTTCGCTCTGCCTTCACGCTGCGCGATCCAGATAGGTTGCTTGTCTTGCTCTATTGATTGGCGAATATAAGCTGACAGCTTTTTGTAGGCAGCGAGGATCTGCCGCGGTCCCTTGGCCGAACGCTGCACAATAAAACTCTTGTTCAGACGCATCAGGTCGGAGGCGAAGGGCTTGGTCAACAGGTTATCGCCGATCGCTATGCGCACCGTGTCCAGGCCTTTGCTGTGCAGTGCATAATTAACAAACGCGGAATCCATCGCGATGTCGCGATGATTGCTTATAAACAGGCAGGCCTTGTCGCGCGGCAAGGCGTCTATGCCTGAGTGGGTGAAATCGGTGGTGCTTTCTTCTATAGCGCGCTGTAGATATTTCTTCACCACAATTTGAAAGTCGTAGACCGAATCAACATGTTTGGTCTGCGCCCCGAGATAAGCGCGCAACAGCGGGTGCACGACAGGGTCCAACCACGCCGGCCAGCGTGGAAACTTGAGCTCGCGGATTGCGGTGAGTAGCTCCTTGTCATGCAGCAAGCGCTGCAACACAGGTTTTACCTCGGCATCGTTGTAAGGTCGGATATCATTAAACATTATATTTTTCAAGCTTCCTGTTAGTGGTCACGGCAGCAATGGCAATCAGGTACAGCAACGCAGTCACAATAGTTGCAACGCAGCCATTTAACCATCAAATGGTGTGTGCGCAGCAGACCAGCGTGCTTGAGCACGACGATACGCGACAACGGCATGAACAAAATCTCCGCAATTATGCTGATCAGTTGCCTTCGGGCTGTAAGTTTACAATTGTTGACGGGCTAATGTCGCTGCGACGAGTAAAATCAGCGTCGATGATGCCACTCCGTACTGCAGTGGATTGCCCAAGCGGCGTCAGAATTTAATTTTTTCCCTATGCGTGTTAACTGCGTCATGCAACCGCATTTCTGCGGTTGCAATTGTCGGATTAAGGTTTTATACAAGCGCTAGGAAGTGTAAAAAAACACAATTCGAACAAGACAGAATTAAATAGGGAGCCAGACATGCGTATTTGTCTTCTGGAAGACGATTTACCTCAAGCGGAACTTCTCAAGAGCTGGTTGCAAGAGGCTGGATATGACATTGATCACGGCGCTACGGCACGCGATTTTTTGCATTTAATGAAAATGCAGTCTTACGACCTCGCCATTCTTGACTGGGAGGTGCCCGACCTCTCGGGTGTCGACGTGCTGGCGCATTTGCGCGGGCCGCTGGATTGGAACGGACTGATTTTATTTACCACCCAACACGACGCCGAAAGCGACGTCGCCAAAGTATTGCGCGCTGGTGCCGACGATTATCTGGTCAAACCGCTGCGCAAACAGGAACTGCTGGCGCGGCTGATTTCACTTGGTAGACGAAAGAACCTAATGCGCGAACAGAGTTCAATCAAACTGGGCCCGATAGAACTGCATAAGCATGATGAAGTGGTGACTCTGAATGGCGAGGCCGTCAAGCTCACTGCCAAAGATTTTCAGCTAACGAAATATATGCTTGAGCACGAAGGCGAACTGGTGTCGCGCGAGCAGCTGCTGAAAACTATTTGGGGCATCAGTGAGACGGTTAACACTCGTACGGTGGACGTACACATGAGTCGCATTCGTCGCAAGCTGGAAATCAACCCTGACATGGGCTACAGAATAAAGACTATCTATCAATACGGTTACCGGCTTGAAAAAGTGCGCGAGCCGGCGATGAGTTAGTCCCCTCCCTGCGTGCGCGCAAAAATGCGAAGCACGTCTGCTTTTTGGCGTTAGCACTTGCTT
Source organism: Pseudomonadales bacterium (assembly GCA_037969395.1). Taxonomy (GTDB): domain Bacteria; phylum Pseudomonadota; class Gammaproteobacteria; order Pseudomonadales; family JAUIET01; genus JBBKXJ01. The sequence goes on along the minus strand of JBBKXJ010000283.1, from coordinate 2,934 downwards.
CACGGCGGCAATATCGACACACTCAAGCCCTCCCACACGATAGCGTTGCGCGTTCTATAAAAGGACAGCATAAAACAACAGCGGCGAAGGATTGGGTACGCTCTTATGCTCGGTTATTTATTGTGCAAATTTTGCTGCTTGCTGCTGCGGGCGTGAACCCAACACGATGTTTGCGATGAGACTAATAAACATCGCAGCCCCGGCTGAGCAACGGCGCGGCTGATGTTTACCCTACCGAGCCGCGAGGCCGTAGGCGTCAGCGTATTGCTGACACTACTGGCTGCCATGCTCGGTTACTTCGACAGACCGCTGGGCCTCAACAACGTATTTTACGACACCATTCAAAAACTGCAGGCGCAGGAAACGCCCGACGATATCGTTATTGTCGCTATCGATGAAGCCAGTCTGATTGAGCTGGGCATATGGCCCTGGCGGCGTGGCATACATGCGCAGGCGATCGACATATTAACCCGGGCAAACGTCAAAGCCATAGCGGTGGATATTCTCTTCACGGAGGATGATAAGGCAAACCCGGCGGAAGACGCCGCCCTGGTCGATGCCATAGGCCGCAATGGCAACACTGTATTACCCGTGTTTATCGGCGAATTAAAAGCCGGCGGCCAGCCCCTCGAAGCACAGCCTTATCGCGAATTGATCGATGTCGCCGCCGGCCTGGGCCATGTGCATGTAGCTCTCGACGCCGACGGCATTTGTCGCTCGGTGTTTTTAAAAGAAGGAGTGGGCAATGCTCACTGGGCGCATTTAAGTGTGGCATTGTACAACGCCGTGTATGCCAAGCCGCTGCTTGAGCTGCCTGGTACACAGGAAACAACAGCAGGCAATGCACCAATGACCATTGCCCGCGATTATTTGAACCGCATTCGCTATAGCGTCGAGCCGGGCGGATTTGACACGATATCTTTTGCCCAGCTAATCAACGGCAATGTTCCTACTGAGCTGCTGCGGGACAAAATCGTGTTCCTGGGTATCAAGGCAGCAGGGCTGTCAGACTCCTTCGCAACGCCAGTGTCGGCGGCTGCAGGGCCGTTTCAACCGAACGCGCATATGCAGGGCGTAGAAGTACATGCCAATATCTTCCACGCGTTGCGTTCAGGCACGTTAATTAGACCCCTCTCAGCTTGGCAGAACGCCGTTGCCACCGGCTTGCTCACTTTTATTGGCGTGCTATTCATCACCGTGCTGCAACCGCGCCACTCCAGCATGGCCGCCATTATTGCTATTTTGGTCGTGCCGTTGTTGAGCTTTCTGCTGCTACTTTTTGACTCGCTTTGGATGGCGCCAGCCGCTAGTTTCGTTGTGCTCTGCCTCGCTTATCCGCTATGGTCGTGGCGACGCCTGGGGCAGTCGATGCAATATCTTGGCAGCGAACTGGTCAGTCTTGAGAAAGAGCCAGGCTTTCTCAATAAGCGGCCGCATTTGACTCAGCTAAACAGTGGCCTGCGTTTATTGACGCAATGGTTGCCAATCAAGGCGTGGCGCATTGAGCGAGTAGAAGAGTCATTACCTCCAGTAAGCGGGGAACAGTGGCAACACAATGGCAACAAGTCAACGTTTCTGCTCAACGACAACGGCGAGTTTAGCAATATCGCCATCGAGTGGCGATCTGATGGCAGTGCTGCAGGCAACGACCGCGACGCATTTTTGAACGACCTGGTGCAACCCTGGCAATCTGTCGGCGACGAGGCAGAACTCAGGCACCAGGATATCGTTACCGAATATATTGAACGGATAAAAAGCAGTAGCGCTGCTGGCAGACAGCTACGCAATTTTATTTACAGCTGCCTGTCAAATTTGCAGGACGGCGTGGTGGTATCGTCTTTGTCGGGTCGGGTGATTTTGATCAACGATCAGGCGCGGCGTTTGCTGGGGGTTAGCGAAGAGGCTTACCTCAGCACCAGCTTTACCGACCTGCTCAACCAAAGCATGCGCAGCGGCAGCGAGATTTGGAATGAAGCGCTGCAGGAACTGTTCCTGCGCGGCATAGACACTCAGTTCGAAGCGTTAACCAAAGCCGACTACTCGGTGCTGGTGCAGGGCAAAAAGTTCGAGTTGGATACGTCGGCCGACGTGGTGGTGATTTTTACCTTTACCGATGTGTCAGAGCTTAAGGAATTGGAGCGCGCGCGAGCCGAAACCTTGAACTTCGTATCGCACGACCTGCGCTCGCCACTAGTGTCTATTTTGGCGCTGATTGCTCAAACCGAAAACCCCGCAGCGCTGAAGCCAATTCAGGATTATACCGAGCGCGCCCTGTCTTATACCGAAGGCTTTTTACAGTTGGCACGCGCCGAGAGCGGTGAAGCAAATCTCTACGAGTGTGATATGCAAGCCATTCTCGACAACGCCTGCGAGCATGTGTTCGAGCTGGCCGCCAGCAAAAAAATCAGCTTACGCAGTGAGCACTGCAAGCAGTCGGCATGGGTATGGGGCAATGCCGAGTTGCTAGAGCGTATGCTGATTAATCTGCTCGACAATGCGATTAAGTACTCGCGCGACCATGATGTAGTACAGGCCCGACTTGCAGTCGAGAACAAAAAAGTGGTGCTGTACGTCATCGATTACGGTATTGGTATTCCAGCGGACGACATTCCCATTTTGTTCGAGCAGTTTCGGCGTGGCTCATCACTCGATTCACGCTCGCAAAAAGGTGCGGGGCTGGGGTTACGTTTTGTTGCTGTGACGCTGCAGCGGCACAATGGCACAGTGAAAGTCAACAGCGCACCGGGCCGAGGCTCGGAGTTTATGGTCAGTTTACCGCGCCTGGATATAGGCGATGATGCTGAGTAAGCAGCGCTAGGAGGCTGTCCGAGAATAGACTGATCTACTGCGGCCGCGATATTTTGGCCATCTTTCCGCGTCGATTTCGGCAAATAGAACCACTATTCACCTCAATCGACGCAAAAAGCTGACTCA
>JBBKXJ010000282.1:0-14353 GCA_037969395.1 Pseudomonadales bacterium | reverse complement strand
CGTATGGATATGTTGCACAGCGCCACTATTCTTTTGGGCGCCGCAGTCATCATTGTTTGTATCTCTCGTTGGTGTGGATTTGGTTCCATTCTGGGTTACATAATTGCCGGTTTATTAGTCGGGCCGTCGGGGCTGAACCTGATTTCCAACGCGGAGCGCATTTTGCAGTTCGCTGAAATCGGGGTAGTTTTGCTGCTGTTTATTATTGGTCTGCAGATGAAGCCGGCGCGCTTATGGGCGCTGAGGAGTTCTATATTCGGGCTGGGAGCCGCTCAGGTATTAATCGCTACAGCGCTGCTGGCGTTGCTGGCGATGCTGTTTGTAGACTCCTGGCCTACGGCGTTAGTGATAGGCTTTGGCCTGTCGCTGTCCAGCACCGCCTTTGCGCTGCAACTTATTGCTGAACGCAAGCAAGTGGCGTCATCACACGGGCGCAGTGCGCTGCATATTCTATTGTTTCAGGACCTGGCGGTTATTCCGGCGTTGGCCATCATACCCATCGTTACCGTCGACGCACTGGGTTCCAGTACCGGGATCGCCAGGAATATTGTCAGCACCATGGCGACGTTGATTGCTTTCTGGTTGTTTGCGCGGTTTTTATTGCGCCCGATTCTGCGTTTCGTAGCGGCAGCTGGAATCCATGAGATTTTCATCGCAGCGGCACTGTTGCTGGTACTTGGCTCGGCTTTATTGATGCAGGCTATCGGGGTTTCCATGGCACTGGGCGCGTTTCTGGCCGGCGTGCTGGTTGCCGACTCGGAATATCGATATCAGCTGGAATCTGACATCGAGCCGTTCAAGGGTCTGCTGTTGGGGCTGTTCTTTATGGCGGTCGGTATGTCTGCCAACCTGGGCCTGCTGGTTGCGGAAACTGGCAGCGTCGTACTGATCGCCGTTGCTATCGTATTCTGCAAGGGGGTGTTGTTGTTTATAACCGCGCGACTGGTGAAACTGGATACTGCACAGGCATTGCTACTGGCAGTGTGTTTGAGTCAGGGCGGGGAGTTCGGCTTTATTCTTTTTAGCCTGTCGGCCCAGCATAAGCTGATGACCGTTGAGCTAAGTGAACTGCTGATTATGGCCATTACCTTATCGATGATGATGACGCCGCTGCTGCTGTACGTTGCCGAACAGTGGATTAAAAAATCCGCCGCCAGCGAGCAGTCACCGGATTATGACGTAATCGATGTGCCGGACCCCAGAGTGATCATCGCCGGGTTTGGACGCTTCGGGCAAATCATTGCGCGCATGCTGCGCACCCAGAACATTTTTTTTACCGCGATCGAAATCAATTCAGGGCATGTTGATTTTGTGCGTCGGCTTGGCAGCAAGGTTCACTATGGTGATGCCTCTCAAAAGCAACTACTGGATACAGCAGGAACAGACAAAGCGGAAGTCTTTGTGCTGGCAATTGGTCATGTCGAAACATCGGTAAAAATTGCAGAAATTGTCAAACACAATTATCCCAATGTCAGGCTGTTTGCGCGCGCTCGTAACCGCCGCCACGAAATGCGGCTGCGCACGTTGGGCGTAGACGGCTGTATTCGCGATACGTTGCTGTCTAGCATGCAGCTTGCGGAGCGGATATTATTATTACTTGGGCTGACAGCGGAAAAGGCGGCTTATGTGAAACAACAGTTTTTTCTGCATGACGCCGAGACGTTGAACCGGCAGATTGACCATGTGGGCGATCAGGAAGCGCTAATGAAATCGCAACGAGACGCTTTAAATGAGCTGGAGGGTTTGTTCTCTGAAGATACCTCCAGTTTTTTTAAACGCGACGGAGAATAACGATCAGCATTTATTCCAGTTGCTTTAGGGCTCGCGCCAAAATAGGTTCGCAATTTTGGGTGTCGAGGCGCCCGCATGGCAAGACGCGGAAACGCTGGAATATAAATAAATTTCGAGTTTTCGCAACGAAGTCATGCGGGATGGATCGGCGGCCAAAATGTGAAGTTATTTTGGCGCGAGCCCTAAGTGCTTCCGACGGTGATTCTATTCCAGGGACGACATTACGCCGGCTATAAACCGCCATCAGGCGCCGATGCTAGTGTGGTGTAACGAATAAAGCGTACATATAGAAGCTCACAATTTGTGCGCTGCAAGACGCAGTTCGCAGGGAATGTAGGTCACCTTTCCAAGAACTGCACCAACAGTAGGCGCTCCTAGGCGACGCCGCAGTGCGCGAATTGTGTGCTTCCCTTCGGGCGAGCCGCCAAGGGGCCATCCGCTGCGTTGCACTCCCTCGACATATGCCCAATATGCCTTCGGAAATGCGCCTTGCGGCTGACCCCTTGGCGACTCGCTATATGAACGCTTTATTCGTTACACCACACTAGGTCAAGCGCTTTACGCTGAAGGCCCAGGGCCAATGGTTGCGTAAGTTCGCTCTCAACATTGCCCGAACAAAGGAAAGTGTCCTGGAGTTTGCCAATGCCATGATTGAATTCCTGGTGAAAGAATCCTACGAATTACCTGCATTTTCTACCCTCGACCGGCTGGACAGGATGGATGCAACTCGGAATGGATGCTGCGAGCAGGTCTCTTTCCAGCTGAAACCCTTGTCTACTTATTGATTGATTGACGGAAGCTGGAAATAGAAGAGTCACACCATGCACACCAATTTCACGATCACCACGCCGATGCTCAGACTATCGCTGTTCCATGCCCTGACGGAAATTCGCGCTTTAGCCGAATTGGCGTCATCATATTCCACCTTTGCCAGTTTGCAGAAGTTGGCGTGCCGCGGCGATGGTCACCCGGTGCTTATTCTACCTGGCTTCCTCGGCGCCGATGGCTACATCGCCAAATTGCGAGAATACCTGGAGTCGCTGGGTTATACCGTCTACCCCTGGGGGATGGGCCGCAACCGGGGCCTCAGGGAAGAAACCTACTACCGGCTGGAAGGCAGACTGCGTACGCTGGCGGCCAGGCATGGCAAGAAAATAAGCCTGGTGGGACACAGCCTCGGTGGCATCTATGCCCGTCTGCTGGCTTCTTACCATCCTGATCTAGTCCGACAGGTAAGCACATTGGGCTCGCCGTTCAATATCAGCGGTCCCGAGCACGTAAGCGGCACGGGCGCGCGTCTTTACCAGTTGCTCAACAACAGACCCGCGGCCGCCAGTGTGATTGACCCCGAGCGCGCGCGTGCAACGCCATCAGTGCCGTCCACAGCAATCTACAGCGCGAGCGATGGAATCGTGTGCTGGCAGTTCTGTACTGACAAGGGGGGACCGCAGACGGAGAACCTACGGGTTCCCGGCAGTCACTCGGGCATGACCGCGAATCCGCTGATCATGTACGCGATCGCCGACCGGCTGGCGCAACCATGGGAGCAATGGCGGCCGTTTACCATTCGCGGAGTACGCGCGCTGTTCTTTGGAAAGCTCCCGCGTCGAGTCGAACCGCGCGTCACATTCGATCCGGCGGCACCGATTGTTTTGCGCCAGCCGATCAGGCTTAACAGCAAACGGTTGGTAAAGAATCCTGCTGCTCGCCCGCCTACACCGCTAGAAGATATTCCGGCGGCTGTGTTGCTGAACGCGCAAATCAACCGGCGTAAAATTTAGCGCTTGCGCGCTAATGGACCATGCAAATCGTTCGTAAATCCGCCACTTTAGGATAAAATTGCATTCAGTAGCCTATGGGAGAACTACTATGGATACGTCGATAGCGTTACCAGAAAAAACGCGAGAATTTCACAACCATCATTTTGACTCAACCATATGGAACCAGTTTGAGTTTCGCAATGATGATATCGTTATTGCGACCTACGCCAAATCAGGAACAACCTGGATGCAGCAAATCATTGCACAGATGCTTTTCGGGGGCGATCCTGAGCTGGAAGTGGCGGAATTGTCGCCGTGGCTGGATCTTCGGGTTCCGCCCAGGGACGTCAAGCTTGCTCTGGTGGAGGCACAAACACACCGCCGCTTTCTGAAAACCCACCTGCCGACAGACGCCCTGGTGTTCTCGCCCAAAGCACGCTACGTATATATAGGGCGTGATGGGCGCGACGTAGTATGGAGTTTATATAACCATCATGTTAACGCGAATGCATCCTGGTACGCAGCGTTAAATGACACTCCGGGTCGCGTCGGTCCACCGATTGAGCCACCACCGGCTGACATCGTCGAATATTGGACCCAGTGGATGGATCGAGACGGTTATCCGTGGTGGCCATTTTGGGGAAACATTCGTTCCTGGTGGGCTATCCGCGATCTACCGAACGTCATGTTCGTGCACTTCGCAGCCCTCACGCGACAAATGGAAGCCGAGATGCGACGCCTCGCGGCTTATCTGGACATAGCAGTAGACGATTCCCGCTGGAGTTCCATAGTCCAATATTGCTCTTTTAACTGGATGAAGCAAAACGCAATCAGGAGCGTCCCTCTAGGAGGAGCTTTTTGGGATGGTGGCGCGGAGGTGTTTATCAATAAGGGTGTTAACGGCCGCTGGAAAAATACACTAACGGCAACACAGATCGCCGCTTACGAAACACGTGCCGTCGAGGAGTTGGGGGCCGAGTGCGCTCACTGGCTCGCGACAGGTGAAGGCATGAATTAAGTCGTGGTCACGTCCAGCAAAAACGGCGCTCGCATCCGTTTGTTTGGGGCTTATCAGTAACGATAGGAACTTTTCACTTATAGCTTTTCTTTAGCAATTACTATTCGTTGACAGCGATAAATGCGACGCATATTCTCCACTCCTGATGGTGCCGTTCGTGCCAACACTCCGATGAAGTACAGATTGCTGGTCACAACGCCACCGTCAGCCATTCCATTTCAAGGAGGTGTCCAATGAAACCGTTAACAGCAGTTGCCATTGTGTTCAGCGTCTCGATCTGTGTTCCGGGCTTTAGTAGCGCGGATCAGCAAGTCAATGAGCGCTGGTCTGGAGCGTCGCGAATTGTGACTGGATTTGCTATTGCTCCTGTGCCACTAAATCTGAAAAGAAAAAATCTGAAACTTGTCGGTCTCGGCAGTTATATTGTCAATGCGCAAGGCGGCTGTAATGACTGCCATACCCATCCGTCCTTTGCCGAAGGTGGCGACCCCTACCTGGGCCAGCCAGAAATGATTAACGCCGAGCAGTATATGACCGGTGGCAGACAGTTTGGACCCTTCACCGCCGACAATATTACCCCCGATCACAAGGGAAGACCGGCCGGCCTGACGTATCGTGAGTTCAGGTCACTGATGCGTACCGGACGCGATCCGCATGAGCCCGATGAAATCCTGCAGGTAATGCCGTGGCCCGTTTATGCAAAAATGACAGAGTATGATTTACGTGCCATTTACGAGTTTCTGAGGGCAATTCCCGCCTTACCCGATAATCCTGATCCAGGCCCTTAACCCCACGCTGAAAGCGCAGACGCGGATGTTTGTTACGTCTCGTCTGCGCCGTAAGCAGTATTGTTCTCAAGGCACTCGAAAGCCCGTCACTCCAGACGCTATTCTTTGCAGGCACCATCAGATCGTCACAACGCAAACCCGCACACCGCGCCTACTCCCCCTCACCCGTAATCAACCGCGTACTACTACTAAACGTCAGATACGCCCAGAACCGCTCCAGCGCGACCGAGATGCGGTTGCGGACGCCAATCAGGAACAGCACGTGCACCGCGCTCAACAGCCACCTTAAGTAAGCTGTATTGCTCGATTGCTTAGGTCACGATTGCTCAAGTGCTGCGGCATCCGGCTTACGCCGTGTTTGTTGGCTCGGCAAACGCTCGACAGCATTCCTCGAGCCAGACACGGAAGCGGGCGACCTTGGGAAGTTTGTAGTAGTGAGCCGGCGACACAAAGTAATAGGCAAACGGGCTTTTCAATGCGATGTCGATGGGTTGTACCAGTAGTCCGCTTTCGAGTTCGGCGGCAACGAGCGACCAGCGGGCCAGGCCAAGACCCAATCCCTGTTGCGCGGCGATAACGATACTAACCGAATCATTGAATACAGGACCGCGTTTTCCCTCCGACTTTCCGCCGAGCACATCGAACCAGTTGTCCCAGGGTTCGTCTTGACTGTGGAGTAGCGGATAGCGATCGAGTTGTTCGATACTGTCGAGGGGGCCGTGCGTCTCGAAAAGCTCGACGCTGCAAACGGGCACGGTCCAGTCGTCCAGCAATTTGTGGCTGGTCAGGCCCGGATAGCTACCACGGCCAAAACGAATCGCTGCGTGAAAATCTGTTTCCTGAAAATTCACCGGCGACATGTCGGCATTGATGCGCAGGTCGATGTCGGAGTGGAGGCGATAAAACTCGTTCAGTCGCGGGGTCAACCATTTTTGCAGAAACGAGGCCAGCATGCTGACATTCAGCACACCATGCTCGCGCTCCGCGTGTAAGGATTGCACGGCCTCGCTGATTTGCGCCATGCCGGATTGCACACCGGGCAGCAGGGTCTTGCCGGCATCCGTCAACGTTACTTTTCTGCCGCTGCGCAGGAACAGCGAAACCCCCAAAAGCTCCTCCAACGAGTGGATTTGAGAGCTGACCGCGGCAGGTGTGACATTGAGCGCCTCGGCACCGGCCGAGAAGCTTAAGTGCGAAGCCACCGCTTCAAAAGTCCGCAACGCGTTTAGCGGTAATTGTCGGTTCATATTTGATTAAGAAAAACTTAATTGAAAAATAAAAAAAGCCGTTGGAAAGCGGTGCAATAAAACCATATAAATACTCCCGAACCACCCAAAACGTTCTACAGGAGATAAGCAGATGTTAACCGAACGCAATCATCAAGACCACATCACTGGTACAACTCGACTAAAGACCGTGTCCACAAACCACCAATTCGCGCCGGTGGAAACTGCGAATGCCGCGGATTATGGACCTTTCGGAATGGCGCCACCGTCGGCTCGGTCGAGACGCGCCGCGCGTGCACGTCGCCGGGCGCGGCACGACAGCAACGGCTGGCGCTCAGGCATAGCGTTGTAACGGTCACTACGGGGGTCATGCTGATATCAGCATAACCCCCTTAGCCCTTTCTCAGGCACTGATTCCAGGTTGTATCAACAACAGGGAAACCGCAGGGAATCACAAAAATTCCCTAACAGGAAAGATCGGTCCCGTTAGTTGGTTTAGTTAGCCAGCCTCGCTGTGTTCCTGCAAATGCCAGTTCGTTGGGTTATTGACACTCTTGCGTACGCGAAGACTATGCCAACATAAAGGATCAAAAAAATGCGCGGAAAGATAGTGGCTTACACGACAATATGAGGTATGGACTTTGAGTTTCCATGCCACCCACCTCGCCGGGTTGCCCGGTGAGTTGTCCAAACTCGTTTTCCAGCTTCGAAACGGAGCCCAGCATAATTATGCCGTTTCCGAAGCTAAACTGCGCGTGCGCAATGGTGTTGTCTTCGTTTGGCACGTTGAGCTGCTTCTCGAACATGCTCATGGCAACATGTTCACGAGGTCGCACCTATCACGCGGCGGCCGCTCCGTTCAAAATGATCTGCACCGGCTTCGCTGCGAGCAATGACTGACGCAGGTCCGAGGCCTGCTCAAGCGCTGCCGCCAAGCTGGAAATAGTGGCCGCGCTCAGCGCTCTATAGCGCTCCGATTCCGCCAGCCGGTGCTGACGCTTAGCCAATTGCGCGGCCAATGCATGCACACGCCACTGCGCCAACGGCGCTTGCGCGCTTTCAAGTATCTTCAAGGCGTGTTGTAATTCGGCTTGCGCACGTTGCTCATCTCCTTCCTGTAGTGCGATCTCGGCCAGGGTGTGATGCCCCAGCGCTTGATAAGTGTGCTCACCCGGGCAGGCTGCCAATCAATCAGCCCTTGCTGCCGCGCGCATGCCAATAGTTCGTTAAATGCCTGCGCGGCGCCCGCCATATCGGCCATAGCGCGGCGGACATGACCGCACTCTTCAAGCAGTTGCAGCCGCAGGGCATCTCGTGGTTCGTCCTGTAGCCGGTCCAGCAGGTGTAAAGCGCGCGTTAAATAGCCCAACGCCGCCTGGTTGGCATAGCGATGTCTGGCGTTGCCGGCGGCCTGCCGCAAATAGTCGACAGCCCGGTGGAAATCTCGGCCCTGCTCAAAATGCACTGCCAGCTCTGTCACCACGCTGTGAGTGCGCCCGGCATGCGCGGTCTCTTTCTGCAGGCCGATTGCCTGGTGCAACTCCGCCCGGCGCTGCGCAGACAGCTGGCGTGAGAGTACATCTTGATACAGGGTATGATCGAAAGCGTACCGCGCCGTCTCCGTTCCGTCGGCTACCCCAGGGCGCCGAGCGGTCGCAAAAACTGCCAGGTCAGCGCCAATTCGCTACAACATGCTTCGACCCGCTCACTGTCTTGTCCCGAACCCGCCGCCACTGCCGCTGCGGTGAAGATCGCACCGGCTATGCTCGCGCTTGCCAGCACCTGTTGCTGTTCAACAGGAAGACGGTCCAATGATAACCCCGGCGATGCAGTATCTCGATTATTTTTGGACTCTGCGCTTCGTCTCCCAATACCTTGCGTAATTCGCGCACACGAACTTTTAACACCGCGTCGCCAACGCATACGTCCGGCCAAACGGCTTGCAGCAGTTCTTCCTTGGTTACCAAACGAGCGGGATGGGTAATGAGATAGGACAGCACGGCAAATGTTTTCGGTGCCAGCCCAATCATTTGCTCGCCTTTCCACAGGCACTGATTAGCGGGGTCGAAACGAAATGCCTGAAAGCGCAACTGCTGGGCATAATCAATCGGACGTGGCTTCCCTTTACCAATTCGTTACCGATTTGTTATGACTTTTCAGCTGGAGCATGTCACTTTAGCGGTGGAACAGCAATATCGCGTAGCGACGAATAATGACAAGTTACAAAAACAACGATAATTACGCCTCGCCCTGCCTGCCGCCAGACCGGGCATTTGCAGTGCAGCTCAGCAATAAGGCTGCACCGTTGCAAAGCGTTTTCGTGGGTCGCGCAGAACACATCCGCTCTGGACAGGCGCTGCATTTTCAATCACTGGCGGAGTTGGTGGCGTTCTTTGAGCAGGTTATTGCGGCTACTAATCGGCTGGAGGACAGCGCTAGCCAGTAGAAAAGCGAAGGGGCTGTCACCCTTCCATGGTGACAACGAACAACCTCAGCAATTTTCGTTGGCGCTCAATGTAGAGGGCTGTTTCAGCGCTCCAGTGGCCGCCTGAATGTATGTTTCGCCATAGGCCCGTTTCGGGTACCGCAAGGACGCAGCTCCGAATCGCGCCAAGTACATCGAGGGCGCAGCCTGAGATGAACAGAGTCGTATGCGTCAGCCACTATTTTTTTCCTCTGAAAGCAGGAAAATTATGACGCGTGCCGACCCGGTGGATCAGCCGAGCCGATGCTTGCCGGAGCAAACCGAAATCGAGATTTACGGCGCAGGCCGTGTTGCCAATCATCCAGTGGTCGGGTCGGTTCCTTCTACAACCGACACCAGGTGTACGCCGTGGCAACAAAATGCACTGCTTCTCCTGACAGCTTTTGTACGTCGTTTTCGATTACATAATTGCACACTCTAATAGTCAATCGAGGATTTTACGATGCAACGTATCAATGTGGCGTGCCTGATCCTAACAGCCGCTCTATGGGTCGATGCATGTGTTGCGGGATTGAGCGATCTCAGCCAGACCCCCAACGCGGTGCAAGAGGGCATCGCGAAATCCCTCGAGGATCAGATTGGTGCCGGACGTGGCAGCGTCGATACGCCGCAATCGTCACTCTATATTATTGCCCGCGATCCGTTTCGATCAATCAAACGCGGCAGACAGCTGTTTCAGCGCAAGTTCACTCTGGCACAAGGTTTGGGACCTCGCGCCAACGATGGCGTGGGTGACAACATTCAGGGCAGCCCGGCTCTTGGTGCCGGCCTCGCGGACAGTTGCGCCGCTTGTCATGGACGACCCCGTGGCTCGGCCGGCTCAGGTGGTGACGTTTTTACTCGACCCGACAGCCGCGACGCGCCGCACCTATTCGGTCTTGGCCTGCAAGAGATGTTGGCTGACGAGATGACTGCCGATCTGCGTACGCAACGCCAGCAAGCAACGATTGCCGCCTCTCAGCAGCGACGACCGCAACGGGCCAATCTTAAAACCAAGGGAGTGCGCTTCGGCCAACTCGTGGCGCTACCGGATGGGACGGTCAATACAGAGCGAGTGCGCGGTGTAGATTCGGACCTTCGAATAAAGCCGTTTTTCGCTCACGGCGGCACATTTAGCATTCGCCAGTTCATAGTGAGTGCCTTCAACGATGAAATGGGTCTTCAGGTTGTTGACCCTGATCTGACGGCCGCGGCAGAGGGTAGCCAGGTCACAACACCCAGTGGCCTGCTACTCGATGGAGCAACGGATCAAATCACGGCTCCCCTCGCGACCGATACTTACGAAGATCCCGATGGTGACTCAATTAGCAATGAAGTCGATGTCGCGCTTGTCGATCACATGGAATTTTACCTGTTGAACTACTTCAAGCCGGCAACCTATCAGAGTAACGCCATCACCAACACCGGGCGCCGCGCAATGGAGGAATTTGGCTGCACCGGCTGTCATCGGCCGTCCTTGACCGTGGAACGGGACCGCCGTGTGGCCGATGTTGAGACGATTTACGATCCGGTGCGGGGCATCTTCAATCATTTGTTCGCGACCGCGACACCGTTGCTTAACGAGGATGTCAACGACGACACGCTGCCGCCATTGCGCATACCAGCTCAGGGTCGCTTTGTTGTACATAACCTTTACGCCGACCTGAAACGGCACAATCTGGGACCGAAGTTTTGGGAGCGCAATTTCGATGGTTCACTACAACGCGAGTTCATGACAGAACCGCTGTGGGGTGTGGGCAGTACCGCGCCTTGCGGCCACGATGGCCGTAGTGTGAATCTCCATGAAGTCATTCTGCGCCACGGTGGCGAAGCTTTACGAGCGAAACAGCGCTACGCGGCCGCACCGATTGCGCAGCAGATGGCGCTGCGGGGATTTCTCGAAACACTGGTGCTCTTTCCGCCCGAGGACACCGCATCCAACCTCAACCCTGGCGACCGTAACGCGCCAAACTTTCCACAGCAGGGTCATGGCAGTATTCGTTTACCGGCGCTGTTTGTTGATCCTGCCGAGCTTGAGTAAACGAGGGCGTGTCCGGCGCATTAGTCAATTTTATATTTTTTTATTACGCGAAACATTGTGTTTAATATCCATTCGTTATTGGACACTGGAAAGAAGTCCGAGTGATCATCGCGTGGCATGACCAAAACAGGAATTCAGATCCGGCAACGAGATGCGCTTGCACAAGGGTACTTTTTTACTTCTATTTTTTATATCAAACATCGCTGCGCGCCAAGCCGACGTCATGCTCTGCAGGCCTGAATTTGCAGCGCTGCCGTGACCGACTCACCTCTCTCTCCTTTGCTTCAATCCGCCGATGCCGGCAACGCCGAATCGCAACGCGAACTATTTCGGGTTTTGTACGCAGAGTTGCGTGCCGTGGCGCGTCGCGAATTGGCGCGCATTGGCGGCGGCGCAACCCTGGGGCCGACCGCCGTGTTGCATGAAGCGTATTTGCAATTGTCGCAACGGCAAGGCCTGGAGTTCCCGGACCAGGCGCGTTTTATGGCATACGCAGCACAAGCGATGCGCGGCCTGGTCATCGACTACGCCCGCCGCCGGCAGGCGCAAAAGCGCGGCGGAGGGTTTGAGATTACGGCGTTGCCGACCGACATCCCCGCCGCCGAAACTACCGCAGTGGATGCCGATCAACTGGAGCGGCTCAGCGCCGCTATTGATGCCCTGGCAGCCCACGACTCCGGTTTGGCGGAGTTGGTCAATCTCAAATACTTTTCCGGTTTCTCCTTCATCGAGATCGCGGCGCTAAGCCATGTGTCGGAGCGCACGGTGTTGCGCCATTGGGAAAAAGCGCGGATTTTTTTACACCTGACGCTGCGTAACGGCGACTTGCAATAGTGGTTACAGGGTGCCATCAACTTGGACTCTCGGGGACAGTTGACTTAACCGCGCACACTTTTGTCGCGTTAATTAATTTCTACAAAAAAGTTACATATTCGTCCCTAACATCGTTGAGACACGCACGAAGATGATAACCAGCACCTCCCCTCCGCCACAGTCGTTGACCC
This sequence comes from Pseudomonadales bacterium, assembly GCA_037969395.1. Taxonomy (GTDB): domain Bacteria; phylum Pseudomonadota; class Gammaproteobacteria; order Pseudomonadales; family JAUIET01; genus JBBKXJ01. The sequence continues at coordinate 2,261 of JBBKXJ010000282.1, read as the reverse complement.
AGGCCTGGCGTGAACTGAGCCCTCTCCTGGATGAGTTGTTGCAATACGATGAACCTGCGCGCAGCCAATGGCTGACGAACCTGGCACGCAGCGAGCCGACGCTGGCTGCACGCTTGCGGGCCCTTTTGTTAGAACAAGAAGTGCTGCAACGAGAACAGTTTCTAACCGATACGCCCGGCGCAGTTTTGGACCAGAAGCCACTGACGGGGCAAACATTAGGTGCCTATACGCTGGACTCGCCGTTAGGGCAAGGCGGCATGGGGACAGTCTGGCTGGCCCACCGTGCCGATGGCCGGTTCGAAGGTCTGGTCGCCGTCAAACTGTTACATGCATCGTTGGCGCGCCACCCCATCAGTCAAAACTTCATTGCCGAGGGTAACGTGCTGGCACAACTTCAGCACCCCAACATTGCCCACTTGATCGACGCGGGTATTACCCCGTCTGGTCAACCTTACCTGGTGCTGCAGTATGTGGAAGGCGTTCGAATCGATCGCCACTGCGAGCAGCAGCAGCTTACGCTGCAACAGCGTATCAAATTATTCCTTGATGTATTGGCTGCGGTGGCGCATGCGCATACGCATCTGGTCATTCATTGCGACATCAAGCCGTCGAATATCCTGGTCACAAACCAGGGTCAGGTGAAGCTGCTGGATTTTGGCATCTCCACGCTGCTTACCGCACACGATCAACCATCGATCGAAGAGCAAGTGTTAACCACCTCTCTTGCGTTGACGCCTCAATACGCAGCGCCAGAGCAGATGCACGGCGAGCCGGTAACTACGGCCACGGACGTGTATGCCCTGGGTCTGGTGCTGTATCTTCTTGTTGCGGGCCGGCACCGCATTGAACAGCACACGGATGCGGCCGGCAAATTGGCGCAGACACGACTTGACGACAGCGTGCCAGCGTCCTCACTGCTACCCTCACATGTTCCTGAAAGTCGCATTTTGCGCGACGATCTGGACGCTATTTACGCCAAATCCGTTGACACACTGCCGCAGCAACGCTATCAGTCGGTGGACGCCTTTGCGGAAGATTTACGGCGTTCGCTAGCGGACCAGCCAATAATGGCGCGAGCGCCCTCATTTACTTACCGCGCCCACAAATTCTGTCGCCGCAATCGTGGTGGTGTCTTGTCGGCAACGCTAACCAGCCTTGTGTTGATCATATCCACGGCGTTTGCGCTGCAACAAATGATGGCGGCTCACCGCCAACGCGACGTGGCGCAGGAACAATTGCAACGAGCCGAGGGCTTTAATACGGTCATTACCAATCTACTGGCACAAGCCGGCCCCGGCGGCGGCGCATTGTCTGCGGAACAGTTGCTGGACCGGGCGATCGAGGTGATGGAGCATGAATACGCCTATGATCCCGAAACCCTGGTCAGCATGCTGATGCGCATCTCCGGGCGCTACTTCGATTTACTTAATACTCAAAAGGAATACGACACCTTGCTCAGGGCGGAACGCATCGCCCGTGCCCATGATAATCCCATGCTGCTATTGGAAGTGGATTGCAATACAGTGGAAACAGAAGTCGACCTGGGTCGAATCGCCGCCGCTGGCTTACGTTTGCAAGAAGCACAATCCCTATTGAAGACAGTAGGCAAGGTAGATGACGGGCTGCGCTCGGATTGCCTGCGCAATGCCGCGGTGCTGGCACGCGCCAAGGGTCAGCCTCAACAGGCACTGAGCTACGCACGGCAAGGGCTAAAGGTATTGGAACAGGCCGGGCGCACGGCTGGTAATCGCTATTCTGGTCTGCTGAGTATCGTTGCGACATTCAACGATAATCAGGTAGAAGCGCATCACAGCTGGTTGCAACTACGTGATTTGCATGAGTACTATGGGCGTACTGAAGGGGTTGCCGGCATTTCGGTGCGCACCAGTATAGCCAACAGTTTGCTTGATCTCGGCCAGGTACGCGCCGCGCGTGACATGCTGGAAACCATCGAACCCCCACTCGCGCAAACGCCGATCGGTAAGCCGCGAACAACCGTTGCCCTGCTGCGCTACGGCCAGGTCATGACTCGCCTGGGTGATTATCAACGAGCACGAGAGGCGTTAACGGCTGCCCTGGCGAGTAATGAGGGTCATCGCAATCGACGTTTTGAGATCGACGTCCGGATCGCTTTGGCCGATGCACTCATCGGCAGCGACAACCTGGACCTTGCACAACAACAATTGGTAGGCAGCCGCGCCTTGCTTGCAGCCCTGCATACGAAAAACCTGCGCTGGCGAATGGCCCTCTCACGGCTAGCC
>JBBKXJ010000281.1:0-4893 GCA_037969395.1 Pseudomonadales bacterium | reverse complement strand
GGCAAGACGCGAAAACGCTGGAATATAAGTATATTTCGAGTTTTCGCAACGTAGCCATGCGGGATGGATCGGCGGCCAAAATGTGAAGTTATTTTGGCGCGAGCCCTAAGCAGCTTCTGTCTCGCTGCCGGGTGTGACGAGCGCATCATCTCGTAGTTGTCGATTCAACAGGTATACGAGCGCCGGCAAGAACAGCAAGGCACCCACCATGTTCCAGAAAAACATAAACATCAGCATTAAACCCATATCCGCCTGAAACTTGATGGGTGAGAGTATCCAGGTGCCAACGCCTATTGCCAGTGTTAAACCGGTAAAGGCAACGGCGCTGCCGCTGGATTTTAAGGTCTCAAAATACGCTTCGCGCAGGCCGAGGTTCTGGTCCAGGAAGCGCTGCAGCGCGCTGTAGATATAGATGCCGTAGTCCACACCGATACCCACGCCAAGCGCAATCACGGGTAAGGTCGCAACCTTAACGCCAATGCCTATAAACGTCATCAAGGCCTGACCGAGTACCGAGGTCAACATCAGCGGTACGATAATGCAGACCGTAATTTTGACAGAGCGGAAGTTGATCAGACAGAGAAGGGTCACCACGCCGTAAACCCAGGCCAGCATTTGGTACTGCGCGCGGCTGATAACCATATTGGTTGCTGCCTCAATTCCGGCATTACCGGCCGCTAGTTTAAAACTGATGGCGTCGCTATTGTTTTCTCCGGCGAATTTTTCTACCGCGTCGACCACGCCCGTGAGGGTGTCAGCCTTGTGGTCGTCCAGAAACAACATAACCGGCACCAGGCTGCAATCAGTATTAAGCAGCTCGCTGGGCACACGGCTTAAGGAATTGTTGAGGATGTATTGGTTGCGGCTGAGCGTATGCCATTTGGGGCTACCTTCGTTCATACCCATAATAACAAGCTTGGAAACATCGACCAGCGACAAAACGGACTGCACGCCGGGCACATTGCCCATCACGCCCTGGAAATAATCGATGGCTGACAGCGTCGCGTCGGTGCCACATTTTTGCGCGTCGGTGCTGACCATGACAACAAACACGTCGGTGCTGGTTGAATAGTTTTCGGTAAGAAAGGCATTGTCTTTGTTATAGCGTGAGTCGGCGCGCAATTCCGGCGCGCCTGGGTCGAGGTCGCCAATTTTTTGCTGCTGACCGTAATAAATTCCCAACGCGAATAGCGCAAGGCATACCAGCGCGATTGTCCGTGCCGGTCCACGCGTGGCAGCGGCCGACAAAAACCGCCACTGCCTGAATTGACTGTTATCTTTTCGTTTTAGATAACCAAGGCAAGTCTGACTGACGCCGGAATAGGAGAGCAGTATGGGCAGCAGCACCAGATTGGTCAGAATGATCACTGCTACGCCGACGCTGGCGGCCAGCGCCAGCTCCTTGATTACCGGAATATCGATCACTCTCAGAGTTAAAAACCCGACGCCGTCGCTGACCAGGGCGATAAGACCGGGCTTGCTCATTCGGTAAAAACTGCGGTAAGCACTTTCTACTTTGCCCATACCCTCATGGCAGCGTTGCGAAAAATGTTTGATGATTTGCACCGAATGGCTGATGCCAATGGCGAACACCAAAAACGGTACCAACATCGAATAGGGGTCAATGCCAAATCCCAGATTGCTTAACAAACCCAGCTGCCATATTACGGCGATGGTGGAGCACAGCAGGGGAATAGCCGTACACCAGTAGCAACGGCTATAGAAATACAGCAGTACGGCCGTGATCAAAAACGCGACCGCGAAGAATATCGCAACCTGCGAGGCACCGTCGATTAGATCGCCGACCAGCTTGGCAAATCCGGTAATGCGAATTTTAATATTGTCTTGCTGATATTTGTCGCGAATCTCGTGTTCCAGCTTGCTTGAAAACTGTTGGTAATCCAGCCGTTTGCCGGTGTTGGGATCAACCTCCGTCAGCGGGGCGAGAATGGTGGCAGACTTGAAGTTGTTGGCCACGAGGCGACCTATTTGGCCCGACTTCAGCGTGTTTTGTCGCAGATTTTCCAGACTGCGCGCCGACCCGTCGTAATCGTCGGGTATCACGGCACCGCCGACAAAGCCCTCTTCGGTCACTTCCTGCCAACGCACGTTAGGCGTCCATAGCGACTGCATGCCGGCACGGTCGACGCCGGGAATGTAAAATACCGAGTCGGTCACTTCCTGCAGTAGCTGCTGAAATTCTTTGCTAAAAATATCCCCTTCGGTGGTTTCTACGATAATACGCACCGAGTTGCCGAGGCCCGACAGGTCAGCCTTGTTCTCAATGTAATTGATGATATACGAGTGCGAAATCGGCAGCATTTTTTCAAAGCTGGCGTCGGGTCGCAATTGTGACGCCTGATACACAAACCAACCGGTGGCGATCACAAACAGCAGCAAGAGCAGGCCGCGATTGGTAAACATCGCGCGGCCAATCGCGGCGCGTACACCAGGCTCTTGTGGCAAAGTAGAAGACGTACTTTTTTCTGTTGTCATTATTGTTCTCCTTTAGCCGCTGGGATAATAACCACACCCTTCATGCCAACAATCAGCAGGTCCTTCAACGCATTGGCTGTCACATTGGAAAACGTGCTGCGGCTGGAGTGGGTTTCGGCGTTGAATGTTTGGCCGTTGTCGTGGCTTTCCAGCATGCTGCCGGCCGAACCCACTAATACGATGTGGTCGTTAGCCAGCCGGGCGCCGCCGTACAGGCTGGCTTCACTGTCGTGGGGCACTGCCTCCCAGTTGTCACCCTGGTTTTCACTGCGGAAGATATTGCCGCGTAAGCCGTAGGTCAGCACGCTCTGGTCGGCGGCCACGGTGATGCCGAACAGGCTGCCATCGTAAGGAGTGGGCAGCGTTTGCCACTGCTCGCCGCCGTCTTTGGAGCGGTATAAAATACCCGTTTCGCCGGAGAGGTACACAGTGCCATCGGCGTCGGTGGCAATACTGTAATAGTGGTAGCGGTCGGGGTTGTCGATGTTGCCTTGCAGCTGCCATTTCAGGCCGCCGTTGCTGGTGTGGTAGAGCATGCCGTAGGCACCTACCGCAAAACCGTTTTTAACGTCGACAAAATGCACGTCCAGAAACGGGTCGTTAGGGCCGACTTTAACCGCCTCTTCGGCGTCTTCCAGTGCATACTGGGCATCTTCCAGCTGCAGCGCCAGGTCGGGTGCTTCGGGGTCGGGCGGCGTGGCTTGCGCTGCGTCAACCTCTGGCTTTGCCGCATCCACCCGTTGTTGCAGTGTTGCCACACGCTGTTGTGCAAACTTCAGCCACGCCTTATTCGCATCGTTACCGTCGAACTGCACCTTCCAGGTCTCGCCGCTGTCGTTACTGTGCAGAATGACGCCGCTATGTCCAACGGCCCAGCCGTGCTCGTCGCTGGCGAAGCTGACAGCGGTGAGCGCATGTGACACAGGCACTGACGCCTGCTGCCATTGCTGGCCGCCGTCGTCTGAGTAGATGATGATGCCGCGTTCGCCTACCGCGACCAGCCGTGTACCGGCGTTGGTAATATCGGTTAACTGTGCGCGCGCGGCGTTTTGTTTGAGTAAGGCGGGCATCGCGTAGTAGTTGGGTGCCGTGTGAGCTTGCATTGCGAACATCAGTAATGCGAGCAGCAGCGTCACGCTCTGTAAGCCACCCAGCCTTATTCGTTTGTTCATCAAGAGACTCCGATTGTTGTTATCAACAATGCAGGGGGCGGCTTCGCAGGGTGGGCTGTGCGCATCTGGAATCTGCTGGCTATCCATGGTGCGCACGGCACACCCTACGATGGTGCGCACGCTGCACCCTACGAAGATGGGCACAGCGCGCAGCCGCCTTTGCTGCTGTTAACGTCGGCCTGAACGTCGCAGCGCCGCCGGGGTAAAGTCTTTGAAGCTGCCCTTGTAGTCAAAATCGTATTGATAGCCCTTTTCTTCGTTGTCGAGACCAAGCGCCAGGTAGCGACCGGATAGCAAGTCATACAATGCTTCCACGGCAAACAGCGGCACTTTAGCCTGGTAGTGAATAACGGCATGTCCTTCGTGTACCTTCCACAACTCACCACGACCGTCGTAATGGTCGATGATGCCGATCTGCCAGCTGTCTTCGTCGATGTAAAAAGTGCGGCGGCCATAGATATGGCGTTTGCCGGGTTTTAGTTTGGCATCCACCACCCACACGCGATGTAACTCGTAACGCAGGTACTCAGGATTCATATGACCCTTCTTAAGGATGTTTTTGTACTTCAGCTTGCCGTTGCGCAGCTGGTAGGCGTTATACGGAATATACAGTTCTTTCTTACCGACCAACTCCCAGTCGTAGCGGTCCAGCGCGCCGTTGAACACGAACACATCGTCGAAGGTACCGGCACCGGCGGTACCCGGGTTAGGTGTGTCGTAGGCCAGGTTCGGTGCCAGCTTGACCCGACGCTGGCCAGGCAGGTACTGCCAGGCACGGCGCGGTTGCGCTAGCGGGTTGGCCGCGTCCTTGAGCATCAGCGCTTCGCCGGCCCGGCGTGCAGGGCCGGTGTAGTACAGCTTCATCTGGTAGTACACGTCGGCACTGCTGATCGGCTGCGCCAGGTTCTCGTAGATCGGGTAGGTAATGAACGCCTGCCCGGTGGTGGCCAGGCTCGCCACGCCGGCCGAGTCGACGTTCCAGGAGTCGTACTTGGAGTTGATATTGACCCCCTGATAGCGCAGCAGGAAGTTCCACATCGCCTCGCTGCCCGTGTGCGGGATCGGAAACGGCACGCCCGGCAGAACGTTGTCGATGGCCAACCCGCCTTCGAGGGACTTGGCGCCGTTGGCATTTTTCACGCTGTTGTCCAGTACGGCCTGGGGCAGTGCCACGGTACGGTGGGTCGGAAAGACATCGATGCGATAGGTGGGAAAGCGCTTGGCC
>JBBKXJ010000280.1:0-3202 GCA_037969395.1 Pseudomonadales bacterium | reverse complement strand
AACTCGCAGTGCAACGGGACGACAATGCCGAGACACCTTTGCAAGCCTGAAAAAAACGTGTCGAAAGCAAGGGATTTCTTTTTGGCATTATCTGCTGGATCGTCTGTCCGGGACGGGAGACATTCCACCGTTGTCTGAACTCATTCGTCTAAGTACAGCAGCCGGATAGGGGTTGCTTACCCGATGCTGCCCCGGCTTATTGAGAAGTTACACTTTTATGAACCCAGTTCTAAAAACGTCTCGAAACCGCTATTTTCGCGGCCACGCGCGTTCATAATATCTCTGGCGGTTTGAACCACGCCCAATAATTGGGTAAATCCACGATTTCGCCTCACAAAGCCGCGATCTGCGTATGATCTCGAAAGTACTTTAGAAAAGTATAATTCTGTCTTGAAATGATTAAATAAATCAGATCTTACTCTCGCTACACATTGATTTCGCGCACTTTTTTTTTCGATTTGAACGTCAAAAAAAGGACGAAATGCTGACGTTCCCCTAAATTTGGTAGATGCTCGTTCGCGTCCGTGTGAGTAGACGCCCTTGTCGAAGTTTAGGGAGAAATGGATCATTGAATGTTTCCGTTACGAAAGCAGCTTACATTCACGCCGATGCAATCGTTCTCGTGTTAGTTCATCGTAAGTTTTCTTCGGTGTACAACGAAATTTCCAGCATACGTTCAAGCAACTCATCGGGGCGAAGCCCCGGAAAATTCTTCAGCACTAACTCCTTTGCATAAAGGCGGCAGATATACCGCAGTTTCAAGGCTTTGGTTTTCGAGGCGTATACAAAGTCCCGATGACCGCTATTCACAATAATCAAGTTCCGCTCGGCCTCAAATCGGGAGCGCCACAGCTCACCGGCCGCGCGTTGAAACGAATATGCAGGTAAGCCCTGTTTGTGCTCGTCTCCCGGGCGTGTGTTCTCTACAAGCGTTTCGGTGACGGTCACCAGTCCTTCAGCCTCGCAGACCAAGTCTCCTTCGGTGGCCGTGATTCCAATCCGCACCAGCCCGGGTTCGGGCGGTGCTGCGAACGTCACAATTTCGGCATCGGTGTTGTCGAGCGCGGCCGTTCCCTCGAGAACCCGCCACTGATAGAGCACCTCTCGATCAATCTGTCGTTTCTGGTGGTCACGCGCTACTGCACGGAATGTACGTGATTGACCGACCCGCACGACACTAGACGCCGGTGTAATGCGTACGCTGGTGAGCGGTCCGGTGTATTCAAAAAATTGTTTTTGACGCGACTCAGCTGTATCAGAATCTGCCGACTGCTCTTGCTCTGCGATCGCGACGCCCTCGGTCGAATCTCCGTCACTGTCACCGGCGTGATCCACGACTCCAGAGTGGTTTCCCCCATCACCGCTGGCCGGCTTGAGCGCTCTCCGACGCTGCAGATCAAACCAGTCGTACTCCTCGGCGGGCAACGCGATCAATGCCTCTCGAAACGCCCGCGTGATGGTGCGAAGTATCTGCCGGCTGGCACGTTCTTCTTCGGCACGCCGCTGCGCCTCGATTTGTTGCGTTAGAGCCGCCTCAGTCGGTTGTAAGGTCTGTACTAACTCGACCAAGTGCTCGTCCTGGATGACGCCAAGCCGAGTACCCGGTGTCAGATTAATGCGCGAGGCATCAACGATGCCTTGAAGGTAAGGACTGTTCCAGGGTGCGTGATTGAAGGTGTCCAGTTCGGTGATCGATGTCAGGACTCGGGTACCCGAACGGTACAGCCCAACACCGCTGTCGGGCGCGGGCTCCGCTAAGTAGAGTTCCAAATACACGGACTCTGATGAAGGAAGATCATGCAACAACCGCCCATCGAACTTTCTAGGCTCAACCAGAAACTGCTTACGCGCTTGCCGGTCCGTCACGGTCACCTTAGCATTGGATTGGCGGATGCGATCACGCAATTCCGAGGCCAGGTACCACTGAATCTTCTCGCCAGAGAATTGCCGCAGGCCGGGCAATAGCGGTGTGATAGTCAGTTCCGTGCCGTGTTCAGCAAACAAGGTGCGACGTTGGCTGACCGTGTAATTGGGATCTCCCTTCGCCATCCGCATTTCATAGCTTTTGCCATCGTCTGATGGCGAACGCATCAGCAGTGTTTCGCCAACCGTCCAGAAACTCAACAAGCCAATGCCAAATTCGCCCTGCACTCCGTTGCCAGACCCACTGGCCTTGAGCTGACGCTTAATGGAATCACAAATGTGCGTGGCCACGTATTTGAAATTTGGCAGCCCCTGATCATCTTTTGGGATGCCGCGACCGTTGTCTCGAATGCGCAAATAAGGCTCATTGTTTTCGCGGCCGCGGGTGATATCAATCTCGGTCGCACCGGCGTCAATGCTGTTTTCAACAAATTCAGCCACCGCTTTTAACGGGTTACTCTGCGATAACGCTATGATGGTAATGGCGTTCCAATCGTCGCCAATCCGGAGCTTGCCCTTCGTTTGACCTGCGGCCTTCGCTGTCTTAGTCGCCATGGGTTAAGGAAAAGACGGTTCGTTCAGCCATGCTGTGCTAATGGCACAATCCTGGGGACTCAATGTGGAGGCCGCCTCAACCAATCCGAACCCCGCCGAATCATTACCAGCCCAGACGGAGCAAAAGAATTGCGCCATGATTTTCTCGCCGTGCGAGAGCACAGCCATGGCGTCATTGAGTTCGGCCTCATGACATTCCCGGGCACCGACATCCCAGTAACCAGCGATGGTGGGGTACCCATTGATCAGGTCAAAAAAACGCTTCTGGTCAGGCGATAATTGAAATTGGCCGGTAATTACGCTCACTAGTAACGCCCCAATGGTGCGTGACTACGCATGTAATTCAAGCTGGCAAGTGCGGATGAAGTGCAGCAAGTTGCTCCGCGAGACATCGGTGATCTTGGCGATAGACGCCTTGGAAACGCCTTTCGACAACAGCAGCTCAATCTCGTGTTCGCGACCTTCAAGTTTGGAACGCCCGAGTGAACCTTTAAGCGCTTGCAGTTCTTCGCGCTGTCGATCGCGCCGGGATGACAGCGTTGTTTCAATAAAGTCATCCACATGCATATTCTCCTTGCATGCAAATTCAAGAACGGCCAACTTCTGCGCATTCAAGTCCTGGGCGTTGGTGGAGACTCGCAAATAGGCGGCGGTTTGCATGGGTGGCTATAAAAAGGGTGCATGGGACTATTATTGTACACAATTGGTCTAAGGAGGTCAGTCC
>JBBKXJ010000279.1:0-2889 GCA_037969395.1 Pseudomonadales bacterium | reverse complement strand
CGCCAGATGATTGGTGTAGTTTGACATTACTTTCTGCGAGACGCCAAGAATAACCTCGAGGATCTGGCGTTTGCTGAAGCCGGCATCCAGAAACGCCTGCACGGCGCTGTCATCTACATCGCCACGCTCCCGTACCACACTGAGTGTGAACGTGCGTAATGCCTCCAGCCGCGCGTTCGGTAACGGCGTTTCATTGCGTAGTGCAGCCGAGATAGTGTCGCTCACACCCATACTCTTCGCAATGCCTGTGTGCGCGGGAACGCAGTAGTGGCAGGCATGTTCTACGTTGATCGATTGCCAGACCACGGTTAGCTCGTCCTTGTCGAAGCTGGAGTTTACGAACAGCTCGTGAATCGTCTTATAAGCTTCGAGCAACCCGGGCGCTTCAGCCATAACCGCGTGTAAGCCCGGTATCATGCCGAAGGCTTTTTTCGAATCGGCGAGCAGCGCTTTGCTGGCTTCGGGGGCGGTGTCTTCGGTGTGTAGTGTAAATTCAGTCATTAGCATTCTCCATTTAGCTAGTACGTATCGTGCGGCCTGTTTATTTAAACCGACCGTTACAGAATAGTCGTTCTTATATCAGTCAGTCAACGAAAGTCTTGAGTTAATATTTTATACAAATGTCAGATTTACGGATATGTATTAAAAAATACATGAAAACAGATACATAAAATATACTGCCCAATATATCATTTCGCAGGCCGATTCCGATGATGCTGATATAGTGTGTAACGAATGGTATAAATATGCTATCGTAATGCATATTTACAAACATAAGGAAGATCGGAAATGGCCTGGGTAAAATCATTTGATGAAGACATCGCCCTCGAACAAGCCATGCATGTGTTTTGGGAGAAGGGTTTTGAATCGACTTCTATCGCGGACTTGCTGACAGGGACGGGGCTGAACAGGGGCAGTTTCTACAACGCTTTTGGTAGCAAGCGAAAGCTGTTCGTCAGATCGCTGCTAAAGTATGAACAGCACATTCGTCGGGCCAGCCTGGCTCGTTTGCAGGCGTTGGACAATCCTGTGGAGGCAATCACCCGGTTGCTGGAAACCATCGTTGCCGCGACCGTGGCGGACCGGCACCAAAAAGGCTGTTTCCTGATCAACACCGCTGCGGAGATCGGCACCCACGACAAGCAAGTAAAGGACATCGTCATAAAGGGAGTAGGCGAGAGTGAAGCGTTCTTTCGGCGCAGTATCGAAGTGGGACAGGCGCGTGGCGACATACCGCCAGCTCTCGTTCCGGGAGCCACGGCGAAAGCACTTTTGGGGTTCTACGTCGCCATTCAGGTGCTTGGTCGTGGCGCGTTTGAAGAACTCGCACTTCGCACAATTGCCGAGCAGGGGAAAAGACTGATTTGCTAATGCGGCTCCGGCAGCGCATGGATGCGTGCCGCCAATAAGAAAACGATTATGTCACTTTCAAATAGATTTGCTGCGCAGCTTTTTCGTGGCGATCGTTTAGCATAGCTGAATGCAGCGCTCGGCAACCTTCATGCCGCTGAGTGCATCGGCGTGTCTGCCAGGCGGTTGCTGCAGTTCGACATTACCCTATGAATCGGCTTGCGGCAGCAGTTTTAAAAGTTCCGGCAGAACCTTTGCCACATAGTCGGGCTTGGCGACGTTCGGGTAGAGCGCCGTGCCGGGCCGCGCGATAAAAGCTGTCTGCAGCCCGACGTTTTTAGCCCCCGCTAAATCCCAGGCATGCGCGGCCACCATCAACGCGTCTTCCGGTTTTACACCGAGGCCATCGAGCACCATGCAGTAAGTGTCCGGGTGCGGCTTGTACTTTTTAATACTCTCTACGCTGTAGCGTTTCTCAAATAGGTCGGCCAAACCGGCGTTGCGCAATTGCGTTTCAGCCGCTTCAAAAGACGAGTTGGTCAAGCTAACCAGTCGAAAGCCAGCTTCCGACAGCGACTTTAGCCCTGCAGCGACGTCTTGATGCGGCGGCAACGATAGCAGCGGTGGCACAATAGCCGCCTCGGCATCTTCCTCCCCGAGTTCAATGCCCTGCGTTTTCGCCACCATTATCAGCGCAGCCGTGCCGATTTCGCCGATGCCGTGATAACTTCCGCTTAAGGTTTCCACCAATGAGTAGTGCAGCATCGTTGAAAACCATAGCGGCAAAAACTCATCTCGACCGCCAAGCGCCTTGCCGATGGATACTTTCAATGGTGCAAGATCGAGCAGCGTTTCGTTGACATCAAAGATAATGACTTTTGGTTTAGGCATAGTTGTTTTACTCGCGCTGTTTTCGATTCGAGAAGTAAATTCTGTCATCCGTGGTCTTGATTAAGCCAGTCTACGCCGCGTGGTTTGTATATCGACCTGCTTGTGCTGAATTAGTCTATACCAATCGATCATCAACTATTTCCACTTCTACAACAGCACTGCCTATAGCTCTGAATAGCGAGCCTCGTCCGTATGACAACGTTACACGCACAACGCGAGACTGTCGCGAAATAGCGGTATGCGGTAGCGTTGTTATTATTTAAATTGTAACGATAGGTATAAAAATGCTACGGTTCCGTTCGTTTTATAAACAGAAGGAAGAGCGCCGGTGCCTCGGGTAAAATCATGTAATGGATGCACCGCGCTTGAGCGAGGTATACAGGTGTTTTGGCAGAAGAGACTTACACCTGTTTTCGTCGCGGACTTGCTGGCAGGGACCGGAAGGAACAGCACCAGTCTCTGCAACTCCTAAGGTGGCAAACGTTGCTTTGCACCGAGTCGGTTAGTAAGAGGGAAGACAATTTATGCTGCTAAATAGACAAAAAGTTGAACGCGAATTCTTTCGTCGCTTAAACAGCGTGATTGAGCCTGCCGTTCGTAAGGGCATTGGATCACCACGGTTCTCACCCACAACACTGATTGTGTTGG
>JBBKXJ010000278.1:0-4997 GCA_037969395.1 Pseudomonadales bacterium | reverse complement strand
GGTCTATTATGATATATTGTTGTATATGCACAGATGAGAGTGAGTTATATCATGCAGGATTTACAACCGGATGCCAGATCGGTATTGGCGAAAGCATTGAATCGAGCACAACAACACATGGGCGTCGATAACCAGGTCATGGCCAGCATCCTCGGGATTAACCGCACCACGCTCACCCGGCATTATCAGTCACAGGGCCTGGACCCGCAGCAGAACGCCGGCCGCCTGGCCGCCGTTGTCTTGCGCATCTATCGGGCCGTTTTCACCCTGATGGGTGGTGATGCCACAAATATTCGGCACTGGTTCGATACCCGCAACCAGGCTTTTGCTGGCCGCACGCCGGTGGATGCCATGCAGTCTATCGATGGTTTGGTGTCAGTCGCGCAGTACTGTGACGCAATGCGCGGTCGAGCCTAGTGCCGCTGTATGCACTGCCGCTAAAAGCCCAACCCTTGATGGGCAAAGCATGCCGGCTCGTCGACAGTCAAAAAGAAGCCGCTAGCTTGTCGCTGACCGACACACTAGACGAGCAAAGTCTGCTGGAATCGATCATTGATGCGGCCAAGCCACCCAGGAAACCCCATACGGACGGATTGCACTACCTGTTGGCAAGTCCCTTCCGTTACCCGCCACTACGCCACGGTTCACGCTTCGGCCAGCGACACGAGGACGGGATTTTGTACGCGTCCTTGCAAACGCCGACTTGTCTGGCCGAAGTCGCGTTCTACCGCTTACGTTGGTGGCACGATATGGAAACCCCACCACCACACGTTATGCAAAGTGGCCACACCCTTTTTACTTTCCAGTATCATAGTAACGTCGGATTGGATCTCACAAGCGAGCCATTTCAACCCTACCAGGAAGTCATCCGCCATCCAGCGGTTTATGCCGAGACTCAAGCGCTAGGTAGTAGACTCAGACAACAGGGGATCGAAGCCGCGATCTACCTATCTGCGCGATGCCTGCAACACGGTCGCAATGTCGCTCTGTTTTCGCCGCAGGCAGTCCATTCGCAACGCCCGGAAAATATGTGCCAGGTGTTGTGCGAGACTCGAGGGAACATCGTTTTTTTTCTCGCAGGTGACAATCGCTACGAGTTTAAATTGAAGCATTTCCTTTTCCAAGATGTGTTGCCGTTTCCAGCGCAGTAGTCGTTCCTCTTCGCCGACATATTTTCCAAAAAGTTGATTTGAGGTCACGTTACTTGCAGAAGCGTCAAGAGGGTCGGCGGATTACGGCTAGTGTAGTCGCTCAGACTTCATGCGACACTATCACGCAAATGAGTGTGAATTAATGTGACAGTCGGCTATCCCATAATAGCCGCCGTCCGATGCCGCCGTAGAACGTTTTGCTTTCAGGCAAGTCACGGCTAACAAGAGACTGTCGCGTGTTGGACAATCTTAAATTTAGGCGTCCGGTGTAAACTGCAATGCCGTCGCCTATTATTTTGCGACGAAACATTCTCTTTGGCCTCGAATTTAGCTTCGGCTTCATGCCATGAAGAGTTCGTCGGTCCTCGTTAGCACGAATGACCGTTTACTCCGGAATAAGCGGCCACTCAAAGTGGTCGTTGTACGAGTCTGCGAACTGTTTGAACCGGCCAAAGCGGGCCAACGAGGCACTGCACTATCCGAAAATGTTGTTAGATCAGATGCCGGATATCAAAATTAATACGACCAGCATGCAAGCTCGCCATCTGGATGTGGCAATAAAGTGCACACTCTAATATTTCCCGCCACAAGGTCCTAAAAACACCTGCTAAACTGAAAAAATAGGGGGTGGTTTTACAGACCACCCTAGTTTTTCGGTAAAAAAGCGAGAAATATCATGGGATGTAGAATAGTCAACACCTTGACAAATGATAAGTGTACGCTCCTTGACAACGAGGATCGAGTTATAGAAACGTTAGACGGTTTTCTGCACTCGTGCAGACTTAAAGGCTACATTGTTGCAGAATATGGCTCTTTTGACGACAAGCAGCCAACTTATAAAGTGCAAAAGCCGGGTGGGGTTCTAGTGGGAACATATACGATTGAGTATGAGTAACGCGATTTTCAAATCGCAATATCACTCTATCTTGCTCTATAGCACCGGGACTGTAAGGCGTTTTGGCTGCTTGTCGCAGTTTAATCTGTATATGCGCGTCGCCGTGAAGGAACACTTCTATGTCGGTGGCCTCCCGGCCCGGGGTTACGCGCACGGTCAGGTCATCTCGTTGTTCAGCATTAAACACGAAGCTGTTGCCCACGCGCGTTGACGCGGTGAGAAACAAGGGTTTGGTATTGCCTCCGAAGGTTGTTAAAAAACGCAGGCGGAGGGATTTTTCTTTCGCCGAGAACTGCCAATGATGGATTGCCGCACCGGGGTTGGAGGTGCCGGTCACAGCGTTTTCGTCAGTGCGCTGGAAATCGATGTTGTAGGTTAGAGGGCCAGCCGGAGTGACCACCGCGCGGCCCTGCCAAGAGCCCTCCATGGCGGTCAGAAAGCCTTGGATTTGGCTTTGTTGCAAAGCCTGGCCGTAGTCGGCATGCGCCAACGAGACCCACGCCAGCCAGGCAATCAGCAGTTGTGTCACAAGCGCCAAAAGATGCATTACGGTCAATGCGCGGGTTCCAGTAAAAATAGTAATTCGCTTCCTACAGGTCCTGAATGGCCGCTTTATGAGGAATAAAAAGGAAAACTCTGACCGTCTAATTTAGGTCGTTCGCGTCGATTTTAGCCGTCGAGCTGCCAAGCGACAGCAATGTGATTCTATACCACCCGCGGTTTTCGCAAAAATCCAAGGTTAAAAGACGACGTGACCGGCCATGACCGGTCATACGAAAAATGTGGCGCATCATTCCATTGATCCAGACTCGATAGACAACTACCACATAGGTGCAGGAGGTTAAGATTTGAGAACATATTGGTTAATTATATAGCCAACGCCCAATTATTATGGCTTGCAATAAGCGAGGGACGTGCAATCGCCGCGAGCACCATACGCCGTGCTTGTCTCGATATGGGCAGCATTGGATCGAATGATGTCCAGGCAAACAGCTTCTCCGTTAGCAATAAGGAAATGCACGATGTGCTTCCTTGGTTCTCGGCTTTTCCTTCAAATGAATCGCAAGTAACTCGGCTAAATAATTATCAAGGCTAAGCACAGCTGCTTGATTAAGCGGATGCCGAGCAAACACGACCCTTGACCTTGGCACTCATTCGAGTGGAGAACGTCGTTGAGAAACATATCGAGCGAGCTAAATTGGCAGTCTAAAAAGATGACCTTTTTGTTAATCATATTTTGAGTCAGGTTTACTTAGTACTTGGTCACAACGATATTTTGCCTACCAAGGGTCCACGACAATATAGGGGTGCCAACGACACAGTAACATCGCTAATTCACTGATATTTCTGGTTTTTCGATTCCAGCAAAATAGCCCCGATTTGCTGAAAACCATTCAAAAAACACAGCCTTATACTTTCTGTAAAAACAAAGGTATGCCATTCCAAGTGTGCTGCTCAAACCCCTATATTGCCGTGGACCCTTCATATGCTCCCTAAACCCCGTATCCACGAGTCGAGAAGAGCCTGGCCAGGGCGCTGTCGTCAGCACTGGCTTGCGGCATTGACAGGGCTCGTGAGTCTGGTCATGTGGCAGACAGTTGCTGGCACACAAACACCTGAGAGCATAGTACCCGAGATCCCGGCCGCGCAGCTGGCTGAAACCATGACGGCTAGGTCGAGTCAGGACCCGAGTATCGAACAGAACGCCGCTGATGCCGATGCGTGGGAAGCATTCAGGCAGGGCAAGGCAGTGATCGTGATGCGCCACGCACTGGCACCCGGAACCGGCGATCCGGCAGATTTTGATGTGACGGATTGCTCGACGCAGCGAAATCTGTCTGAAGAGGGCCGGCGTCAGGCGGAACGCATTGGCGAAAGAATCCGGAAGCAGGGAATCACGGATGCGATTGTCCTGTCGAGCCAGTGGTGTCGTTGCCTCGAGACTGCGCGGCTGTTGGGTCTGGGCGAAGTGGAGGAAATGCCCGCACTGAATTCCTTCTTCCAGAATCGCTCCAGAGCGTCAGGCCAGACCCGGACTCTGTCCGAGGCGCTGGACCAGTGGCTGGTTGAAGATGATTATGAAGAACAGGATGTGCTTAGGATACTGGTCACCCATCAGGTGAATATCACGGCGCTTACCCGCCACTGGCCGCGGTCGGGCGAGATGCTAATCGTTACTGTCGAGGAGGGTAGCCCGGCGCTTCTGGCGGCAATCGAGACCGATTGAAGCGTTCATTCGCAAACCGGTTGATCATGTGTCCGTGACGTTACTGGCCGTTGTCCCGGGTGCCGTTGGAGGATGGGCCACACTTCAGCTGAAATCGCTGGCATTTCACAGAGCGCGCCACACCAGGAGGCGAATATTGAGGTCCGGTGTAAGCTGGATTTCCCCTTGCGTCTATATTAAGACCGTTTGCTTTCCAAGAAAGCGAGAATTCTGGGGCAGGCCGACCCGTGACGGGGGAGGGCGGCAGCCACTGTTTTACAAGCTACATTAACAGTGGGCAGAAACTCGCTGAAAGAATTGAAATAGCGGTGATTTTGAATTCTTACCTCATTGATTTTATAAGAATTCCTTAGCTGCACGTTTTGCACGCCCCAGCCTTGACGTGATGAAAGAGCTGTCAGCAACCCTGATATTGCGACCGTTCAACTTTGAAACCCTGGCGAAGCGAGCTTATCGCCTGGCATGGGATGAACGCTTGGCTGATGCGTCCAGCGCTTCGCTAACGATCCTGGCTGGTGGCCTTATTCCCACGGCGCTGCTCGCATGGCAATCATTCGGACGCAGCCGATAAGCTAGGAGCCCGTATACTCTGGCGATCCGGGGGTTCGGTAACGATCCAATGGACTGCGCAGGGCGTCGCTACCATAATAGTGACAGGTACCGCGCGGATCATCAAACAACAGGGACATCACTACACGAGCACCATCGGCCGGGGCCTTCATGC
>JBBKXJ010000277.1:0-4258 GCA_037969395.1 Pseudomonadales bacterium | reverse complement strand
CGACGTTGTAATCGTCCCAACTTAACATATTGACTGTGCTCCAATAACGATTGCTAATGACGTTTGCCGCCTGCTTGTCACGTCTTGCTTGCCACGTAAATAAGCGACAGAAACCCGCTTGCTCTGTGAATAAAGCAAGTGAAAACGAGTTTTAAAATGGTAAATAAACTATAGGCCGTTAATCGTGTAAACACAACATATAGTGTTGAAAATAGTTTTCAACACTATATGTAGGTTTTATACACAGGTTTTCCACAGCTTAAGCCGTTTGCTAGACCGCTACTGACAGGCGTCGCAATCGGGGTCGGTAATTGAACAGGCTTGCGGTACAGGTGCCGCGTCAATGCTGTCGCTATTCGACGACACCGCATTCAGCGTGCCGGTGTTAACGGTCGACTTCTCCGTGCCAGTGGCGGCCATTGAGCGTAAATAATAGGTGGTTTTCAAACCACGATACCAGGCCATGCGATAGGTCACATCGAGTTTCTTGCCGTCGGCATTGTTGATATACAGATTCAGCGACTGTGCCTGGTCCAGCCATTTTTGGCGGCGGCTGGCGGCATCGACAATCCAGCGCGGTTCAACCTCAAACGCAGTCGCGTAGATGGCTTTTAAATCGGCGGGAATGCGGTCGATCTTCTGCACGCTGCCTTCGAAATATTTCAGGTCGTTGACCATCACGCTATCCCACAGATTGCGCTCTTTCAGGTCATGCACCAGGTACGGATTGACCACCGTAAACTCGCCCGACAAATTCGATTTCACAAACAGGTTTTGATAGGTCGGTTCAATCGACTGGCTGACGCCGGTAATGTTGGCGATGGTCGCTGTGGGTGCAATCGCCATCACGTTGGAATTACGCATGCCCTGCGTTTTAACCGTTTCGCGCAGGCTGTCCCAATCCAGAGTTTGGCTTTCGTCGACCTCAATATACTTGTCGCCGCGATTTTCGCGCAGAATTTTGATGGAATCGATAGGCAACACACCGCGGCTCCACAGCGAGCCTTCGAAGCTGGCGTATGCGCCGCGTTCTTTGGCTAGCTGCGACGATGCCTTGATCGCGTGATAGCTAATCGTTTCCATCGAGCGGTCGGCAAATTCAACGGCCGCATCGGAACCGTATGACATATGCTGTTTGTACAGCGCATCCTGAAAGCCCATCACGCCCATACCAACCGGGCGGTGGCGCAGATTGGAGGTGCGCGCCTGCGGTACCGAGTAGTAGTTAATGTCGATAACGTTATCGAGCATGCGTACTGCGGTGTTGATGGTATTTTCCAGCTTGTCGTCGTCGAGCCCGTCGGCACCAATGTGATTAGCCAGATTGACTGAACCCAGATTACATACCGCAATTTCCTCGGCATCGGTATTGAGGGTGATTTCAGTACACAGGTTGGAAGAGTGCACCACGCCCACATGCTGCTGCGGCGAGCGCAGGTTGCACGGGTCTTTGAAAGTTACCCACGGATGGCCGGTTTCGAACAACATGCCGAGCATTTTGCGCCACAGGTCGACTGCCTGGATGCGCTTGAACAGCTTGATGTCGCCAGCTGCGGTTTGCCGTTCATACTCTTCGTAACGCGCGTCAAAAGCGGCGCCGTACAGGTCGTGCAGGTCGGGCACATCGTTGGGCGAGAATAAAGTCCAGCCCTTGTTTTCGAACACACGTTTCATAAACAGGTCAGGGACCCAGTTGGCGGTGTTCATATCGTGCGTGCGGCGGCGGTCGTCGCCGGTATTCTTGCGCAGCTCAACAAACTCTTCCACGTCCAGGTGCCAGGTTTCCAGATAGGAGCACACCGCACCCTTGCGTTTGCCGCCCTGGTTAACCGCAACGGCGGTGTCGTTGACCACTTTCAGAAATGGCACAATGCCCTGCGATTTGCCGTTGGTGCCTTTAATATACGAACCGAGTGCACGTACCTGAGTCCAGTCGTTACCGAGTCCGCCGGCCCATTTAGATAGCATGGCATTGTCGTGGATGGCGTTGTAAATACCGTGCAAATCATCGGGTACTGTCGTCAGGTAACACGACGACAGCTGCGGCCGTAAGGTGCCGGCATTGAACAAGGTCGGCGTGGAGCACATATAGTCGAACGACGAGAGCAGGTTGTAGAACTCAATCGCGCGGCCGTTCTTGTCTTCTTCTTCTGTCGCCAAACCCATCGCCACGCGCATAAAGAACACCTGCGGTAGTTCGAAACGGGTTTCATTGCTGTGAATAAAATAGCGGTCGTACAGGGTTTGCAGACCCAGGTAGGTAAATTGCAGATCGCGGTTGGCGTCTATCGCCGCACCCAGCCGCGGCAGGTCGAAACTGCGCAGAGTAGGGCTTAACAATTCCAGCGCTATGCCCTTGTCGATGTAGGCGTTCAGCGCAGGCGCGTAGAATTGCTGCATTTCAGTGTGCGTGGCGCTGTCGGCAACGCCGAGAAAACCCAGCGCTTCGGCGCGTAAGCGGTCGAGCAGCAGGCGCGCTGTTACATAGCTGTAGTTGGGTTCTTCTTCCACCAGCGTGCGGGCGGTCATCACCACCGAGGTGTTGACTTCGTTGGCCGGCACCCCGTCGTAGAGATTGCGCAGTGACTCATCGAGAATACGCTCGGCTTTAACATCGCTCAGGCCGCTGCATGCTTCCAGTACGATGGTTTGCAGCCGCTGTAAATCGAGCGCTTCGCGGCTGCCATCTGCCAGAGTAACGTTGATTTTTGCCAGCTTTTGCAAGCGTTCCTGCTCAATGATGGAAGGCTCGCGCCGGGCCCGTGCCTGGGCGCGTTGTTCACGATAGAGTACGTAATCGCGCGCGACCTTGTGTTCGCCGCTGCGCATTAGCTCCAGTTCAACCTGGTCCTGAATGTCTTCAATATGAATGGTGCCGCCGGAGGGCATGCGCCGCTTGAAGGTGGCGCTTACCTGCTCAGCCAGTTGCGCAACGGTGTTGTGAATGCGCGATGAGGCCGCCGCTGTGCCGCCTTCTACCGCCAGAAACGCCTTGGTAATGGCGACTGAAATTTTGCCGTCGTCGTATACAACGACCTTGCCGTTGCGCTTGATCACGCGGATCTGACCGGGCGCCATCACAGCTAAATCGTCGTTCGCTAGTGTTTCCGCAGGAGCGGCCTGAGGCGCTGTTTCTATGGGGCTCTCGCTTTCACTATTACTATGGGTTTGCATCTTTCCTCCACCGAAGCGTGTCGTCTGATTTGATGTGCTGCCACAAAACCCGACGGGATCGTGCAGGCAGGGTTTCGAGTTCGTCTTAGTATTAATTCAGACCATGCTGGCAGCATTTAACGGCGCCAAAATGGTCGTTGCGGATGTTTTTTTAAACGGTTTGGGTGTTTTGCACACCACAATATATTGGGGTTCAGCTGTAACGGAGACACAAGATAGAGCGCTTTCTACCGAATTGCAATATCCTTACCTGGGAATTTCTTGTGAATATTCTGTGGGTAACTTATATGTGTGCGGACACTCACTCTGGAGCGTGCAAACCTGTGTACGGCATCGATTTTTTAACCTTAAAAGTTTACAGTTTGCCAACGTGATGGAGTTCTCATATCCTGCACAACAGTCGTCGCTGCACACCGCGACATCGTGCCAGACCAGCAAACAACCAGAGTAACGTAACCTTGATGACTGAACATGATTATCCTATCGGCTCGCCTGGCTTACCCTGGGGTGCAGTGGAAAAAGCAGCGTGGCTAGCCAAGCAAACGATACAGCGCTCATACCAACAGCAAGTCGTTAGTAAAATCGAAAAAATCCGAAGTCAGATGGCGCAGCAGCGGTCAATCGAACAGTATGGAGAGCTAGCTTACGCGCCGCATAGCTATCCGCTATGGGCAATCAAAAGCAGAAACTGGCAGGCTGACAAACCCACCATATTAATCACCGGCGGCGTACATGGTTACGAAACCAGCGGCGTGCAAGGTGCACTTCGATTCGTTGACAGCGAGCTGGAGAATTATGCGGGCGCCTTCAATTTCATCGTCGCACCCTGTGTCAGCCCGTGGGGATACGAAACGGTCAATCGCTGGAACCCGCTGGCAGTTGACCCGAACCGCTCATTCAACGCAGCCAGCTCTGCGCAGGAGGCGGTCAATCTTATGCGCTACGTTAACGGGCTAAATGTGCCTGTAACTGCTCATATAGATCTGCATGAGACGACTGATACCGACAATTCAGAATTCCGGCCGGCGCTGGCGGCGCGCGATGCCATTGAACAAAAAGCCTGGGATATTCCGGATGGCTTCTA
>JBBKXJ010000276.1:0-4861 GCA_037969395.1 Pseudomonadales bacterium | reverse complement strand
CTGATCATGCCAAGTAGGGTGCCGATGGCCATGTTCTGTGCGGGGCATGCATGCGTTGTCTTGTTAACCCCCTCCGGCGGGTGATAGTCACCGCCGAACACCGGCCATAGTGCTTCATGTTTTTTGTCTGCCGCCGCGCTGACCAGGCCAAGCACAAGTTTTTCCCCTTTTTTTATCTGTGTGGAACGCAGTGTGACGTTCTTAGTCGCTTGTCGGTGAACCATAGCTGGAATAGGGTGTGCGGCCATGCTGCGTCTCAGGCTCGGTAAGAGGTGCTGTTCGGCTACTGGCCATACCGCTTGTTTTGCCGCTTTTCCGGATTTTCCTTGTGTTGCCTGATGCAATTTATCAAGGTACGTTTGTTGAATTCGCCACAACTCGCGCGAGTTCACCCACTCGCGCATGGAAATAATGAAATTACCTTGCACGGTGGGCATAAAGCCGAGCAGTGCACCCATCAATAGGCTGGTAAATTCTGTTTTATTCATATCTTTGCCCAGTTCTCTATGCAGATCATTTGCAAGCGTGCCTGCGAAGGTTGGGTCATCGCTTGCCATTACTTTGTTAACATAAGCAGTGACTTTCTCTCGCAACACTTCGCCCTCTTCGTGCGCTATTTTCTCAACATCAGACGAAGGGTTGGGTTGAAACACATAACGCGAAGGCGAGGTGAAGTGATACGGGCAATGGGCTTTTTTGGCACCATTCTCAGGTTGACCTCCAGCGAATACAAATGCGTTGGCAATTGCCTGTTGACGCTCGCTTGCCTGCGCCGGCTTGGTAAAATCCGCAATGGTGGGGCCATCGGGTATGCCGAACCAATGCTTGGCAATGACCGAGAGCACGAGGTCGGCATATTTGGGTAACGGAATATCGAGCATGCCGTTGATTGTACTCACAGCCTGCAACGCTGCCTGGCCAACTCCATAGGCGACTGCAAAGGCTTCTGCAGTGGTGACTTTGGCGATAATACTGTTGGGTTTATTCGCTGCCTTTTCGTGTTTATCAGAATCATAACCAAGATAGTTTTCACCAATGCATTTTTTGAGTCGTGCATCATATTCTTTAACTGAAAAGCGTTTAGAGTCTTCTAACACTGAATAAATCAGCTCGGCATCGGCGATCAACAAGACGAAGGGCGTTCTCAGAATCCCTTCATGGTTCTCGCGGATCGCGCACCAAACCGCCTGGTCATCTCCATTGGCCAAAGAGTCGCTTTCTTCCAGAACTTGTTTCCACGCCTCGATAGCTTTGTCTTTAAGAGGGCCGTCATCAGGCATAGCTTGCAGCCGCGAAATAATGGTTTCTCCGCGCTCGGCTTCTTGTTCCTGTTCCGACAGAACGCATTCGCCCATTTTTTTCAAAGCATCCAGCGACGGTACGAACAGATAACAACCCCAGTTTAATGTGACGAATGGCTGTTGCCCAAGATTGAGGCGTACGGCGGTCTTGTTTTGCCCCTGTGGATAGGTCAGCACACGGTCTTCCCCCTGGGTCGGAACACCCAACAATGGGTCGCTTTGCCGGCTGTAAGTCGCCGTGCTGTTGCCGCCACTGATCCAGCGTTGAATAACTTCGAACTGTTCGGCAATGCTGGCATTGTAGGCCTGGAAGATAACGCCACGATCTGCCTGCTGCTTTTCATTTTTACTATAAGGCAGGCCGTACGACATGCCGCGGCGGATAATGCGGGGCACCTTTTCCTCCACGGTTCCGTCACGCGGTTGGCTGCGGCGGATATGCGAATGCAAGGGGCACTGCTCGCCGGTCGGGTCTTTGCTATAGTCGAAGTCGTTGTGCGGTGTTTGTAACGCTGTTGCCACCAACGGCATGCCTTCGCGGGTTCGCCCCATCATTTTGGCCAGAACCTTTTCGGCGCTCCACTCCTTGCCGAGGTCAGCACGCTGCGCTTTGGCAAAATCCTCCAATTGTTTGACATGCTGAGCCAGTGAACGAATCACCAAAAAAGACCCGTTGTTGCGCAGTGTCGAATTCGCATGCTGCGGCGGGTCGCCGCGATCATTAGCGTAACCGAGAAACACCTCGCCGGCGTTAACCTTGTCTCGGGGGCAGCGCTTGCCACCGTGCTCGACGAACGGCTGGCTGAGCCCATCGACAAATCCAAAATGTTCCTTCTTATCATCTCTGGAATACATGACCTGAACGGATAGAAGCTGCATGCCCCGCAACTTTTTGTCCAGCGTTTCGATGCATAAGTAAAGTGGATGTTCTCGGGTCAGTGTGCTGGAAGGCGGGCAGGAATTTTTGGTGCGCAGTTGTATCACAACGTCGACAATATCCAGACTTACCTTGCGCGTGGTTGAGACGGTGCCTTTAGTGAGCGGCCAGTTTTTATTGGGCAAGCGCCATTTATCCGGGTGGTTAGTGCGTAAGTCGCCTAACAAACCGGCTCTTGCTTCCATACCGTCGCGAAACTCCTTCGGGAAAGCGGCGATATCAGCAGCGCTTATTTCGAGGCGGCGCAGCCCGGCAACAGTGAATGCGATATTGCGGTACACACCTTTCGCATCAGGCGCATTATCGTCAGCGCTGGTTACTTGTTTACGAAAACTTTTGATAAACTTTCTGGCCTGGTTCGCATCAGTAATGCGTAGCAATAGCAGGCAACCGTGATTGGCGTCGTAACCCTCAAGAATACCGCCTTGCAGTGATTTTCGTTGCAATGGCGTTGGCGTCTCTGCTGAGGCTGCAGGCGTTGCTTCGCTATTTTCGAACCACTGGATTTCAGTCTGGAATAGTACTTTGATGCTGGTAAAACTCTCACCCCAGGTATTGCTTGCAGGCAAGCCGGTGAGTGCCATGCGCGCGGCACGCAACAGGTATGCATGGTCGTCGCTGTTTTTTGGGTAAACATGAGTCAACATGTGAAAAGCGGTAATAGCTTTCACGCCCAATTTGATAAATTCATAGAATTCGATACTGCCGGGTCGATTTGGGGGGCGTTGCTGTGCGGCGATATCTAAGGGGTTGCGCAGCTGGTGGCCGGCCACGGCCCTGTCTGCCAGCGTCGGTTCACAGCTGTTGCGGTAGATTTTTTCGATCTGGTCCAGGTAGAGAATATCGTCCACTGTTTGGTTGCCGAAATGATAGAAAGTATCGGTATTGATCTGGTGGTCACGTATCCACCGCGCAAATGGCTCGAAGCCCAGGTCAGAAGAGTGTTCACCGGTATAGCCCTCACAGTTGCACAGTATGGGGTCAAGAAAGGCACCAAGATGTTGCCAGACAAGGCGGATATAGGGTTCCCACGGACGGTCAAATGCAACGGCCAATAAGAGTTTATCCGGTTCCAATACGGCGACATGAAACGAGTAAATGGCGCGAACGCGGTCTCCAACATCTGCAAACGGCTGCGACAGACTGCTTTCGCGGCTGACAGAGCGTAGGCTCGAGAAGGCCTTGGCGACCGTTTTAAGCCGGCTTTTATAGGTTCTGGTGTCGAGACAATCTACCAAGCCTTGCTTGATGGGCATCACCATGACCAGCTCGGATGGTCCGGCGAGGCTCTTACTGGTCACATCGTTTGGTTTTTCGTTGGCATCGTCCGCATCCGAATCGCTATTTCCTGATTCACTAACTTTATTTTTCATTAATTTCTCCCTGTGAATGGTCTTGCTATTAGTGCCTGCGCGATAGAGACCGCCGTACTTGTCGGCTGTACGGCACATCGTCGACGCTCCGTGGTTACTTGCTTACCTTATCAGTTGTGTTATGCAAGCTGCTGCTCCATAGCGCTTTTAGGTTGGCGAGCGCTTGCTGATTAGCAGGTGAATCGAGCTGGCTACGTGTCTCGGTGAGCGCTTCCTCGGTGATATACCAGGACTTGCCGACGGTGGCCGATGCAGCGTCGTTGGAGAATACTACCGTATTCACCGGTACGCCCGGCTTTAGCTTCTTGAGACGCCGCACTGTTTCCTTGTTGCGCAAATCGTTGATTGCGTTGCGAGCGGAGATTACGGCTTCGAGTGGACTGGTCGCCCATTTGAATGCGCGGCTCAGCCAGCTATCCTTGAACTTCCTGGCGGGGAGCGCCCGAATTTGAACGAGTATCACGCCGGACGTGTTGTGCCGAATCCAGTCAGCCACTTGTTTTTGCCTCAGCAGGCGGTCGCGATGTACACGCCGTAATTATCAAAGTAGCCAGCATCCACCACACGCCGCGCGGGCTCGCCTGGTAATGAAACGGCCGGCGAGACATACGGGAAGCTGGCATTCATTCTGACTGCCGTGGCAAGCCGAAAAGACTCATGCCAGCCGCCAAATAAGGCAAAAAATTCTTCAAGCTCGCCGTAGTACCGAGCGTCCAGGCGAAGCAGGTTCATATTGGTAATAGCCAGTTGCTGCCCAGTCTCTACCAGCGTTGGCGTCAACAACAGGGAAGGTCTCCATCCCGCCCGTTCACCTTCAGCTAATGCAGCAAAAGAAAGGTTGAGCGTACGCCAATGCGATTCGAGCACGCGACCGCGCTCCATCGCGATAGGCTGCGGTCAATTCCTCCACGCGGCGACTTGTATAGAGTGCAAGGGATGCCACCCTACCCACTAACCAGTGAAACAAGCGCCAGCGGGCCGTTCAATAAAGGCGTGACAGCCGGAAATTCAGCCAGTGTAAGCGACCCATGCTGGTAAATCTCGTAGTCGTGCCGAAACTATTTTGGTTTATTACCCGTCTATTCGATCGCCCCAAGCATAGCGTACTTCTTCAAATGCGCACGTAGTTGGTGATAAGTTAAACCTAAAGCTGCCGCCGCCTTGCGTTGATTAAATTGATTTTCTTGCATGGCTTTCTGCAGCCAGATCATTTCCTGCTGCTTCATTTTCTCTTTCAAGTCTATCGGCAA
>JBBKXJ010000275.1:0-6879 GCA_037969395.1 Pseudomonadales bacterium | reverse complement strand
ATTCTGGCGCGCTTTGCTTCACGGGTCAGTCCTTCGCGAAAGCGTGTCGAAGAGAGGATGTCTTCCTTTACCAGGCGAGGCATTTTATATTGCGGGCCGAGCAGTCGCGATTCCTCGCGCGCGAGAGATAGTGTTGCACGCCTTACCACGAATTCCGGAAATGGTTGACTGTCGTCAGCGCCAGCGTCAGCGGCGTGTTGCAGCCAGGCCTCACGCAATTCGGATAATCGGGCCGGCTCGCCCAGCAGCACCTTGAAACGGTCGGGCTGGCGTTTCGCAATGAGTTTTTTCGCGTAATTTCTGGGCAGGCGCGGGTCGCCGATAAGCAACAGATCTAGCGGGCGGATATCGCGATGACCGTCACGCAGTTTAGGCAGCCACGCGACTCGCAAGGGAGCCATCAGTGGGTCGTCCGTCGTGCTATCCAGTCGGAGTTCCAACCCGGGCGGCACCACCGTCGATTGCTTGTCGGGAAAACTCAGGGTCAGAGATTCAGTCTCGACCGCGCTGTTGGTCCGTATCCATTGCTCCAGAATCTGTCGCTCGGCATCGCAGGATACCTGTTTCAGATAGATCGTCGGCCCGGCTAGTTCAGGCACAGGTTCTTCCTTGAGCTTCGTTTCCGTCATGCTGTATTGTTTCAGATTTATGGTGAATGAATGAGTCTTCGCCGCATTATAAGCGATTGGGGCCCGTACTTAGCGAAAAGCCGAAATACACCCCGGCCTGCTCGTCTCCGACCCTTTTCCGTCTTGACTGCGGCATATTAACAGTGGCCTTGAGTTATCCGCGGTCGCCACTGATCTTGCGCTTCTCTATCTACACATCGAAATCCCGGTTGGCTTGCGCCTCCTCCTCCAGAGTAGCCCCGGTCGTCGCGATCTCGCTTTCGAGTGCCCGCAGGCGGTTGGATAGCTCCGACACCGAGACATTAAACACTTATTTGGCTCTCGGCTAAACGTAATTCTGCCAACATTTTTGCGCCGACCATAGTCAATAGTCCTGCAGATAATACGCCGGCGACCGGGTTACTTCTCGTACAGTCAGCAATTATCAGAACACTGGCAGAACAGGTGGTAAGCCAGACGCGGCAAGGATAAAATCGGCCTCGTGGGCACACCGACCAACATTATCGTTGCAGAAAACCGAACGCCACCCACCATATCAAAGCAAGTACGTTGCAAACTCAATGGCCTCGAGTCGACTTCCGTCTTTGTAGGTGGAAGAATGGACCATACTACAATTCCGCTTCGCTTTAAGCGAACTCGTTGTGACTATCAGGCCACTCGCGTTACACTACTACGCTGATATCAACCCTATTTACTGAAACCCAATCGCGCACTGTGTATTCCTTCGGTCGTACCCTACTCTTTTGCTCGCTAATATCCGCTGTATGTCTGCCGTCGGTAACCGGCGCCGAGTCGCAGCGTGGTGCACCAGTTCAGGTGGACGTCGCTCAGCAACAACCCATTCTCAAGCAAATTCAGCTAACCGGCACGATCACGTCGCCTTTGGTTTCAAGCCTGTCGGCTGCTACCAGCGGCCTTGTCAAGACAGTCCACGCCGAAGAAGGCACACACGTTGCCAAGGGAGATGTACTGCTGACGCTCGACGCGGAACTCGTCGAGCAGCAGTTGCTGGCGGCGGAGGCCAGCATGGCACAAGCCAGCAATGCCAACACCGATGCGCAACGCCGGCTGACGGAAGCGCGGACGCTGGCGCCAAAGCAAAGTATCTCCGAGAGCGCCGTACGCGATCTGGAGGCCGAGCTGGCACAAGACGGTGCGGCGTTGCAAAAAGCTCAAGCCGAGGCAGGTTATCAGCGCGCATTGCTCAAACGGCATACACTTAAAGCGCCGTTTGCCGGCGTCATCAGTAGCAAACTCACCGAGCAGGGCGAATGGGTGCAACCGGGAGAGAGCGTGTTTACGCTGGTGGCCACGCAAAATTTGCGTATCGACTTTGCCGTTGCGGAGGATTATCTGGCGCAAATAGCGGCCGATACAGCCGTCAGCTACACTCTCAACGCTGACCCGGAACAGCAGCGTCACGGGCGTGTTGGCACTATCGTGCCGGTGACTGATCCTAATGGGCGCACCTTTTTGCTACGCGTACCGGTGGAGAATCAGTCGGCGGTAATAACGCCTGGCATGTCGGTGCAGGCCAGTATGCGGGTGCCCACCGGGCGCGACGGTGTAGTGGTGCCGCGCGACGCGACGCTGCGTTATCCCGACGGCCGGGTCAGTGTCTGGACGGTCGATATGGATGCGGACAATCCGGTAGTGACCGAACACCAGGTGCGCACTGGACTTGCCTTCGATGGACTAATTGAAATTCGCGAAGGCTTGCAGCCTGGCGCAACGATTGTGGTGCAAGGTAACGAGGCGCTGCAGAATGGTCAGCGCGTCTCTATTCACTCGACAGCCGTTACACCGCAGCGCTCGCCATCTCCTTCTTCAGCAACATCCTCACAGTAGTGCAGCGAGCGATGGTTCGGAGGCACCGCCACAGTGCTTGAAAACATAGTACGGCACGGCATTCTGGTCACTGTCTGCACTTTGATAGTGTGCACGCTTGGCGCGCTGGCCGCGCTGCGAATCCCCGTGCAGATGATTCCCGATCTTGACGTGCAGACAATCAGCATCCGCACCGTATGGCCGGGTGCCACACCGCAGGATATCGAGAAGGAAATCCTCATTGAGCAGGAGGACTATCTCCGCGACCTGCCAAATCTGTCACGCATTGTCGCCACGGCCCGCAGCGGCCAGGCTGAAATCGAACTTGAATTCCCGTTCGGCAGCGATATTACCGACAAGCTTATTCGCGTTAACAATGCCCTCAGTCAGGTGCCCTCCTACCCGGAAAACGTCGACGAACCTGTGATTTTCGCTAATTCGTTCTCGAGCAATTCGTTCATGTTTTTCAGTATTATGCCGCTGGAAGGCAATCCGGCCGGGCTTGATATCGACTTGATGCTGGATTTTGTCGAAGACAATGTCAAACCGGCGATGGCGCGTGTCGCCGGTGTCTCCGAGGTGGATATCCGCGGCGGCGCTGAGCGGCAAATACAAATTCTGATCGACCCTGGCCGTCTTGCACAGCGCAATCTATCGCTCGATGACGTGCGCCAGGCGATACGCGCGCGCAACCGTGATCGGTCGGGTGGTGATGTGGAATCCGGTAAGCGTCAATACCTGCTGCGTACGATCGGCCGTTTCCAGGATGTGCAGGCGCTGAATGAACTCATTCTCGCGCGGCGTGGTAATGCAATCATCCGCTTGCAAGATGTCGCCAGCGTGCAGCTTGATCATTTCGAGCGGCGCGATGCCTCAACGTTTAACGGCGATCCCAATTTGTTCGTGACGCTGCGGCGCGAATCGGGTTCTAACGTGATCGACATAAAGCGCGCCATGATGCAGCAGACCGCAGTTGTTAACGAACAGATTTTGCGGCCCGCGGGTTTGCGGATCGCCCATATTGCGGATGATGTGCAGTACGTCGAACAGTCGGTGCGTAACGTCTGGCAAAACCTCTTGCTCGGCGCCGCACTGGCAACGCTGGTGATGTTTCTGTTTCTGCGTTCGCTGAAAGCGACGGCGGTGGGGGTTATCGGCATACCCATCTGCATCATTGTGGCGTTTCTCGGCCTGTTGATCGCGGGCCGGACCATCAATGTGATCTCGCTGGCCGGTATCGCCTTTGCGATTGGCATGACCCTCGACAACAGCATTGTCGTGCTGGAAAGTATTGAACTGGAACGGCGCCGCGGTGCGAAGCAATTCGAGGCAGCGATCGCGGGCGTACGGCAAGTCTGGCCGGCGGTGCTGGCGTCGACGATGACCACGGTGCTGGTGTTTCTGCCAGTCGCGTTTGTACAACTGGAAGCAGGCCAATTGTATTCGGATATTGCCATTGCGATAACCGCAGCAATCTTTGCGTCAATGCTGGTGGCCATCACCCTGCTGCCGACGGCCGCTGCACGGCTGAACTTTGCGCCACGCGCAGAGAGTCATACCTTTACGCCTGATGGACGGCGGCGTGGCGTTCTGCACTTTGGCATGGCCATGCGCGGCAAGACGTTACGAGCAGTGCACTGGATACTCGCTACCCAGCGACGGCGGCTCAGCTGTATTGCAATTATTAGCGTGCTGAGCGTTGGTATTATTGTTGGCCTGATGCCGGCGGCCGAATACCTGCCGGAGGGGGAAGAACCAAAAATCTTCGCCAGCATGAATGCCCCCCCGGGCTATAACCTCACTGCGATGCAGAAGATTGCTGAGGAGTTGGAAGCGTATTTACTGCCGTTTGTTGACGCTGACCCCGCGCAATTTAAGCAGGGCAAAGCCGACGTACCCGCGCTGAAATATATTAATATGCGAGTGGCGCCCGAAAATCTACGCATCATCGCCGAGCCGGTTGACAGCGCGGCTATCACTCAATTGATGGACGTGATTGCCGAAAAGTATCAGGAATATCCTGGCATGCGCGCGTTTGTGGCGCGTGGTTCAATAATTACCAGCAATGATGGCGGCACTCGCAGCATTAATCTGGATATTGCCGGGGCGAAGCTGGAGGAGATTTATGCGGTGGCACTGGCTGCCTACCGCCGCGCCGGCGACGTATTTGACAACCCGCGGATTCAGACCGAACCCTCCTCCCTGACGCTGGCGCAGCCGATGGTGGAAATCCGACCCGACTGGGACCGAGCGGCGGAGTTGGGCCTAACAGCCGAGTCGCTGGGGTTTATCGTCTCAGCGCTAACCGACGGCGCTTACGTCGACGAATTCTTTCTGGCCGACGACAAGATCGATATCTTTCTGTATAGCGACGCCGGCCAGCAAAAATCGCTGGACAGCCTGTCGCAATTGCCGATTTATACAACAACGGCAGGCGTCACACCCCTCGCAGCACTGGCCGACATCGTGGAAAGCGTCGACACCAGCACAGTGCGACGCGTGAATGGCCGGCGTACTGTAACGCTCAATATTATACCTCCACGCGACATTCCGCTGGAAAGCGGTGTCGCCATCGTGCAACGCGACGTGGTGGAACACTTGCGCGAGCAAGGGGAGATACCCTCTGGCGTCAATATCAGCATTTCGGGCGCGGCCGACCAGCTTGACGCCACGCGTGCGGCGCTAAGCAGCAACTACCTGGTCGCACTGCTGATTATTTATTTGCTGCTGGTTGCCATTTTCAGGCATTGGGGCTATCCCCTGTTGATCATGACGTCGATTCCGCTCGGTATAGCCGGCGGGCTGATCGGCCTGTGGTTGCTCAACGCGGTAGGCAGTGTATTACCCGTGTTTGGCCTGGCCGCGATTGTGCAACCTTTCGACATGATCTCCATGCTGGGCTTTCTGATTCTGATGGGTACAGTAGTCAACAATCCGATCTTAATTGTGCACCGGGCTGTAAACAACATGCAGCAAGCGGGTATGGACGCGTTGGCAGCGGTACAGGAAGCCGTCGATGCACGCCTGCGGCCCATCGCCATGTCAACCATCACCACCATTTGCGGTCTGGCGCCGCTGGTATTGATTCCAGGCGCGGGCACAGAGCTGTATCGGGGTGTGGGCGTAATCGTGATGTTCGGCATTATTGGCGCCGCAGCAGTTTCCCTGACGCTGCTACCGGCGTTGACGGTGGTAGTGCTGCAAATGCAGCGAACGCGTCTGGCCGTTACGACGTAGGTGCTTGGCTAGGGCGGTCGCTTGAAAGAGGCACTGGTGATGTTTGGTCGGGTGCCCTTTGCCTTCTATGTCCTGCACCTCTACCTGATACACGCTTTGGCCCTCCTCTTGTGTTTATGGCAGGGATACATCCCCAGAGGATTTCTTCGTGCCCTACATGTTTCTAACTGAGGGCTATGACATCGGCCTCCCAATGGTCTACCTGGTGTGGGCACTGATCATTCTCATGCTATACCCTGTGTGTAAGTGGTTTGCCGAGCTTAAAAATCGGCGCAAAGACGGGTGGCTAAGCTATCTGTACAGACCGATCCGCCGTTCATTCAATCCTAATTGGAGGCACGCTTGACAAAGTTACATTCAAAAAGCGCAACGAGCAAGGCAAATGGGTAGATCGATTCCAACCAGAGGCCTTCAAAGATGCGATCCGGGCTGCACGAGATAGATTTGGGGTGAACGATGGTATCTACGATGTATCGATGAAGATCCTGGAAAAGGCGAATCAAGCAAAGTTCTCAGTCCACTTCCTCAATGAATTGGCGAAGCTTTTCCGAAGTTTGATCGCACCTGGATTGGCAATCGCCATCGTGTTATCACTGGAACTCACTATGCCTTGGGCGCTAGTCCTTCTCGCTATCGCGCTACTGTGCGCTTACATGTTTGCGTTTCAAGTCTATCCAAGGCTGAAAAATCTCCACAGAATCAATCTTTATAAGGCGGTAGTGGTATTGCCAGCCAAAGATCAAGCGAAGATCACCTGCCAGGAGCTTGGTACCGTATGCATGTTCTTCTGGGAAGGGGCTTTCCTGGTCACGGCACCAAAGCCGGCTACCCCACCCTCATTACGGATGTGAAGAATGCGGACTCCGCCCGCTCGCCACGCGCCGGTTAGCGCGCACGGCCGGTTTGGGTCGTTCGCGTCGATTTTAGCGGTTGAGCGTCCATCGACAGCAAACTGATCGTACACCGGCCAATCGGTGCTGGAAAATCTGTTACCAAAAGTCAACACAGCCAGCCGAAGCGGCCTGCGTTCGATGCCATTGTAGCTCTATTGACACAGCATTTTTTTGGACTCAACAACCACCAGCTAAAGCTGGTGGGTTAGTTTAAAGGACTGAAAGTCCGGATACGGGTCAGCAGACCCGTTTAGTCCTCCGTTCTAAAATTGTCATCAACCTTGGGCTCAAAG
>JBBKXJ010000274.1:0-19118 GCA_037969395.1 Pseudomonadales bacterium | reverse complement strand
CTCATGATCAGCGACCCGTTTGAGAAACTTAATGCCGCGCAACGCAAAGCAGCGACCCACGGCGAGCTGAACGACGGCGGCGTTTGGTCAAGCCAGCCATTGCTGGTCATCGCCGGGGCCGGCACAGGAAAAACCACCACTCTCGCCCACCGGGTAGCGCATTTGTGCCTGAACAACGTCTCGCCCGACCGCATTCTGTTACTGACCTTCACACGCCTGGCGGCACGTGAAATGGTACACAGTGCTCAGCAGACCGTGGGTGCCGCCATCAAAGCAACGCACAAGCGGCAGCGGGTGGGAGCACCGACAACCATTGACTGGGCCGGCACCTTCCACGCGGTAGGCGCGCGTTTGATCAGGCACTATCACCAAAGCCTGGGGCTGGAGGAGTCATTCACGGTGCTCGACAGAGCCGATGCGGCCGATATGATGGATTTTGAACGGCAGGCGTTGGGCTATCACCGCAGCCGCGACCGCTTTCCGCAAAAAGCCACCTGCCTCGACATTTATTCGCGCACTGTCAACGCTCAGTGCAGCCTCGAAGAGACATTGCAGGCATCATTCCCGCACTTTCTCGTCTGGCAGGCTGAATTAAAAACCCTGTTTTCCAGCTACGTTGAGCGCAAGCTCAAACAGCAAACACTGGACTACGACGACCTGCAACTGTATTGGTTGTACCTGGTCGAAGACGCTCAGGTCGCCAGCGATATCTCCCAACATTTTGAACACATTCTGGTAGACGAATACCAGGACACCAATCGCCTGCAGGCTGAGATTATTCGGCGCCTGCGCCCTGAAGGCAGCGGCTTAACCGTAGTGGGTGACGATGCCCAATCGATTTACAGTTTCCGCGCGGCAGACGTAGGCAATATCCTCGATTTTCCGCAACACTACCCGGCAGCCCAGGTAGTCAAGCTGGAAGACAACTACCGTTCAACGCAGCATATTCTGAATACATCGAACGTGCTAATGCAGGAAGCCTCCCGCACCTACCAGAAAGAGTTACGCTCGGCACGCGGCGCGGGCCATCGCCCCCTGCTGGTAACCGTGGAAGACGAACAGGAAGAAGCCCTCTATTTGTGCGAAGAAATCCTCAACCGCCGCGAGCAAGGTGTGCGCCTGTGGCACCAGGCC
This sequence comes from Pseudomonadales bacterium, assembly GCA_037969395.1. GTDB lineage: Bacteria > Pseudomonadota > Gammaproteobacteria > Pseudomonadales > JAUIET01 > JBBKXJ01. The sequence continues at coordinate 17,984 of JBBKXJ010000274.1, read as the reverse complement.
GTGCTGTTTCGCAATGCTCGCCATACCCTGAGACTAGAGGTTGAACTCGGCAAGCGCGATATTCCTTACGTGAAATACGGCGGCCTTAAATATATGGAGTCCGCGCATGTGAAAGACGTTATGTCGGTATTGAGCTGGGCCGACAATCCGCGCAACGACATTGCCGGTTTCCGAGTGCTGCAATTGCTGGACGGCGTCGGTCCGGCAACCGCGCGTAAGGCGTGTGATCATCTACACGCAAACAATGATGATTTCGCAGCACTGTCGACGGTGAGCGGCGTCCCCTCCGGCGCTGCCGATCACTGGCACGCCAGCGCCACGTTAATGCAGTCACTCGCCACCGCCTCATGGCCAGGCCAGTTGGAACCGGTGATCCAATGGTACCAGCCCCATCTCGAGCGCAAATATGATCAGGCCTACCCACGCGAAGGCGACCTGGAACAGCTGCTGCAACTGAGCAACGACTACGAAAGCCGCCGTTCTTTCTTAACCGAACTCACGCTCGACCCCGCCAGCTGTAGCGGCGATATGCCGAGCGACGCCAGTATTGATGAAGACTATTTGATTTTATCGACGGTGCATTCCGCCAAGGGCCAGGAATGGGACACCGTTTACGTGCAGCATTTTAGTGACGGCACCTTTCCCAATGAATTTGCCGCTGGCGATGAGAAAAAGCTCGAAGAAGAACGCCGACTTGCTTATGTCGCGTTGACGCGCGCGAAGAACCGACTGGTTCTAATCAACCCGTTCAAGTACTTTGTGCCACAGCAGGCCCGCTTTGGTGACCGGCATGTGTATGGCACGAAGAGCCGGTTTCTAACCGATCCTGTGCTAGCGACACTTGAGCAAACGCACTGGTCCAGCCGGCCGGATGCACGACCTAAGTGGGATCAAACGGTTCGCGTTGATCTTAAAAATCGGGCGCGGGAGATGTGGAGTTAGGTTATAAGGTTTGTTGCCATCAAGAGACACCTGGCAATCATAGTCGGCGCTGCCCCCATATCAACTACCCATACGACCACAAACGAATTGCTGAAATAGCACGCCAACACGGTCCAGAACGCTATTCAGCCGATGATCACCAGCAATCAAATGCAACGTGCAACTAGCCTGTTTCGCAAACCGAATGGAATGTTCTGGTGGAATAACAGCATCGGCCCAGCCGTGCGCTATTTCGATATGCTGATTCCCGGCAGAATAGTCCTGCACGTTGTAGCCTTCTATATACAAGGCCGGGGCAAGCAGAAAGATGCCTTGCGGGTTAACCTGTTCTGCGGCAACCAGCGATACATAGCCACCCATGCTCGAACCAACCAGCAAATACTCTTCTTTCTCAGCCTGCAGAATTGAGACCAGACGGTCAACGCGAAGATCCGGATCGGCCAGGTCGGTGTAATCAATGCTGTCCACCGTACAACCGCACTCTTCGGCAATCGACGCCAGCGTTTTTATTTTACTGCCCCAGGGGCCGCTTTCCTTACCGTGCGCAAAATAGATTTTCATTGAGTCGCATTACCTATTGCTGTTAATGGCAGCATTTTTACTACCGGACACTACACTCGCTGCTAGTCTACATATAATTATCCGACAGACCATCGTCAAAGCCTTGTTGTTGATAGCCGCGATGGATATACGCCAGGTAATCCGGTTCCGGATTTTGTGGCGCGACGAGTTGGTTCGGATGGGCGAGATAAACCTGGCAGATCTGGTCGGCACCAGCTGCGTCGGTGAAGCAAACCGTGGTGCGAACGTAGTGGTAGGGTGTGCCTTCAGCTAAGCTCCCGCCCTTGTTGCTGCGACGCAAGCTCTTCAGCGACCGCCCCCGGGGAGCTTGTTCGCCTACACATCACGCTATAAAAAACCGGCACTACAAACAAGGTCAACACGGTTGCAAACACAACCCCTGAAAACACCACCACGCCAATAACGCTGCGCGCCTCGGCACCCGCGCCGGTGGCTAACACCAGCGGTATGACGCCCATAGCCGTTGATATTGAGGTCATTAATATTGGCCGGAAGCGCACCACGGCGGCTTCAAGCAGCGCGTCGTCGAAGGCAGAGCCGGCGTCGCGTTTTTGATTGGTGAATTCTACAATCAAAATACCGTTTTTGGCGGCCAGGCCAATTAGCATGACGATACCAACCTGACTATAGATATTTAACGTCATGCCGGCAACTAATAGCCCGAACAAGGCGCCGAACACGGCCAGCGGCACCGTGGTTAAAATCACCACGGGATGAATAAAACTTTCAAACTGAGCGGCGAGAATAAGATAAACCACTAACAGCGCCAGCGCGAAGGTGGTGTACAGCGCCTGGCTGGAATCCTTCAGCTCGCGCGACTCGCCCTTATAGCTGATGCGGGCCTCGCCGGGTAACTCCTCTGCGGCCACCTGTTCGAGATAGTCCAGCGCCTCGTCCAGCGAGTAGTCGCCGACCAGGTTTGCCGAGATAGTAATCGCCCGCAATTGGTCGAAGCGATTGTAGGTGGCAACGCCAGCATTCTCAGTGGTGCTGACAAGGTTGGAGAGCGGAATTAAACGGCCGGAGCGGTCCGAGCGAACGTAGATGTTGGTCATATCGCTGATGGTTTGCCGGTCTTCGTCACGAACCTGTAGCATAACGTCGTATTCTTCGCCGCGGTCGAGATAGGTAGTGACCCGACGTGAACCGAGCATAGTTTCAAGGGTACGGCCGATGGTTTCAATCGACACGCCCAGTTCGGCAGCTCGGTTGCGGTTAATGTCGATTTCTATCTCTGGTTTGGTTTCCTTGTAATCTGAATCGAGATCGCTAAGGCGAGGGTTTTCTGCGGCGCGCGCCAGCATGCGGTCGCGCCACAGTGCCAATTCTTCATAGGTGCTGCCGCCAAGCACCACCTGCACTGGTGTTAGCAGTGTTCGCTGACCAAAACTGGGGCGCTGTGCAGCAATGGCGCGGGCACCGGGTAAGTCGCGCAGCTCAGCGCTGATTTCGGCGGCTATGGTTTGCGCCGACCGCTCGCGCTCGCGCCAAGGTGTCAGTGACACCAGCGCAATGCCGGAGTTGACCTGATCTTCAGAGGAACCGAAACCGGGTAGACGCGCTAACACTCGCTCTATCTCGCCCTTATCAAGACGCCGCAGAAAAGCGCTTTCGATAGCCCGCAATTGGCGCCGCGAGTATTCAAAACTGGCTCCTTCCGGTGCACTCATTATCACAAAGAACTGGCCGCGATCTTCCGACGGCGCAAATTCACTGGGCACGAGTACGAATAACCAGCCGGACGCCACCAGCAGCAGCACTGTCGCTAACGTTGTTACCAATGGGTGGCGCAGCACGGCTATAAGCGCGGCGCGATACCATTCCGCCAAGCTGGTGAAACCACGATCGGTAGCGCGAATCAGCCACGGTTTGCGGCCATGCTGGCGCAGCAGTTTTGAACACAACACGGGGGCAAGAGAGAGAGCAACGACGCTGGAGCAGGCCACGGCGCTGGCCATTGCCAGCGCAAACTCGGCAAACAGTCGCCCTACGTTGCCCTCCAAAAACGCGATAGGTACAAACACCGCGACTAATACTACTGTGGTAGCCACCACCGCGAAGCCAACCTCACGCGCACCGCGGTAGGCCGCTAGCAGGGGCGGCTCGCCTGCCTCGATGCGGCGATAAATATTCTCCACCACGACTATTGTGTCGTCCACTACCAGACCGATGGCGAGCACCAGCGCCAGCAGCGTCAACACGTTAATAGAAAACCCAAGCAGGTAAATAAAGATAAATGAAGAGATGATGGAAATCGGTACGGTAATGGCCGGCACTAACGTTGCCTGCCAGCTGCCAAGAAACAGATAGATGACCAGAATCACCAGCACGGCGGCAATAAACAGCGCGTTTCTCACCTCTTGCAGCGAGGCATCGATAAACAACGAGTAGTCGGAGTTAACCTGAAATACCATGCCCTTCGGCAGCGTCGCGGCGATGGCGCGCATTTCGGCCTTGGCTAGCTCCGACACCTCGAGCGTGTTGGCCTGCGACTGCCGCACCATGCCAAGCCCCACCGTGGCTTCACCGTCGGTACGGAACTCGGTGCGCAGATTTTCAGCCTCGATTTCGACATTCGCCACTTCGCCCAATCGCACCAGATAACCATTCGCCCCACGGGCAACAACAAGCTGTTCAAAGTCTTCTACTGTTTGATACTCACGCGCGGTGCGTAGCGTAAATTCGCGCTGCTGTGACTCCAGACGCCCAGCCGGAAGCTCGATGTTTTCAGCGCGTAGCACACGCTCAATATCGGCTACGGTAACATCGCGTGCTGCCAGCGCTTTGCGGTCAAGCCAGATGCGCATGGCGTAACGTCGCTCACCGGCAATAACGACACGCGACACACCGTTAAGAGCTGCAAAGCGATCAACCAGATACCGGTCGGCATAGTCGGTGAGATCGAGGCTACTCATGCTGTCACTGGACAATACCAGCCACAAAATAGGCGAGGCATCCGAATCGGCTTTGGATATCTCCGGCGGGTCAGCCTCCAGCGGCAGATCCTGCAGCGCACGGCTGATGCGGTCGCGCACATCATTGGCGGCAGCGTCAATATCGCGTGTCAGAGTAAATTCGATGGTAATGTCAGACTGGCCGTCACGACTCCTGGACTCAATGCTGCGCACCCCCTCAATGCCGCTTATCTGGTCTTCGAGCGGCTGTGTCACCTTGGTTTCAACGATATTGGCAGCGGCACCGGGATACACCGTACTCACCGAAACCACCGGCGGGTCAATATCCGGGTATTCTCGAACCGTTAGCTTCAACAAAGAGAAGATGCCGAAGGCCACCAACAATAAACTGATGACCGCAGCCAGCACTGGCCGCTTGACCGACAGATCAGAAAGAATCATGTGCCGTTGCCAGCTGTTGCCTGGGAGGCAGCCTTAGCCTTAGCCGCCGCTTCAGGTTTCTCCTCCATGCCGGCTGGCGGCCGTTTGGCTGGTGCAGCGGTGGTGGGGCTTTCCACAATGCTAATCGCCGCGTCGGGTCCTACTCGCGTAGTGCCTTCGGTAACCACCTGATCACCGGCTTGCAGACCCTCCAGCACCTCGACTACACCCGGTTTGCGACGGCCGATGGTCACCGCCACGCGTTCGACGGTTTTGCCATCTTTCACTCGGTAAACGAATTGTTTATCGTCCAGCGGTAGCAGGCTCTCCTCCGGTACGGCCAATGCCTCTGAACGATTGCTGAGCAGATCAACCGTAAGCAACATACCCGGTTTGAGCAACGCAGCTTCATTGGGCAATTCGGCGCGCACGGCGACGGTGCGCGTCACCGGGTCAACGCGGGTGCTGACGTTCGTCACCATGCCGTTAAACATTCGCTGTGGATAAGCCGCACTGCTGGCTGCAATTTCAGCACCTTGCCGCAGCGAGGACAGCGCTACTTCGGGCACAGAAAAGTCCAACTTGATGCGACTAAGGTCATCCAGCGTGACGATTTCATCGCCAGGATTGGTCAGCGCACCAAGGCTTACCTGACGAATACCCAGTTGCCCTGCAAAGGGTGCTTTGATAGTGCGCTTGCGCAGCCTGGCGCGTGCGATGGCGACATTCGCAAGCGCCTGCTTAAGCAGATTAGCCTGCTCATCGAGAGCGGTTTGGGATGCTGATTTTCTGCGCACCAAATCCTGCAGTCGGTCACTCTGGGTTTGCTGGGTGCCAAGATTAGCCTTCGCTGCAGCAAGCGATGCCGCTTCTTCGTCGTTGTTTAATTCTACCAGCAGCGCGCCCTGCTGCACGCTAGCCCCGTCGCTGAATTCGGTTTTAACAACGCGACCGGTGACTTCGGCCGTGATCACCACCGATTCGTAAGCAAGAGCAGTTCCCAGCGCTTCAATCTGGTCTGCAAACGTCTGTGTTGTGACCGTGGTCACCACCACCGGCGTTGCTGTCGCTGCACGCCGACTAGCAGACGCATCGTCTTCGCCGCCGCATGCGGTGAGCGTAACGATGATTGCACCGCCTAGTGCAGCAACTATTGTCGATGTAACGTGTTTGTACATGCAAATCCTGTTTTCAAGCGTCTGGCGGCGACACTACGCACCGTTTGTAGTTATGGGCCACCATTACAGACTAACGAACTGATCGAGTGTTGGTATTTGTTCCGGCAATTCTACAGATAAGTAGAGTGCGCAGTGCACATGCTGCGTCCCCGGACTGAATCAATTTTGCCGGCAAACGCAGAGAGCAGCCAGCAGTTATCGCCAATAAATTGGCAGTTGCTGTACTTCATCCTTAATCGTTACACTCTTATGCAAACGCCTATCGCGCTAACCTGGCAGAATGTCATATGCCTATACTAAAAAAAACCTGGCAGCTCGGCACCCATTTTTTATGCCTATTTGCACTAACCATTTTTTTGCTATGTGGCAGCGCTGCCAGCGGCGCGCAGGAAAAACAGTCGCTCTCCGACGAGCGCAAAGCGGAAATGCGCCAGCACTTTATTACGGTGGAGCAAATGCTCAGCAATACCACCGTTATCGCCGAGCAGCTGGAAGACCTGATTACGCAGAGCGACAGCTATCGATCAGCGAGCGAAAATTGCGCACGTTACTTCAAGAAAAAACTGGCTGCCAAAAGAAAAGAAATTGCCGCGCTGGTCGGTGCACCAGCGGATGAAATAATTGATAAGGACAAGGACGCTGAAGCAGAGAGTGCCGGCCCTGCTGCCAACACGCCGCTGCTGCCGGAGCTGGAAGAGTTAGAGAAAGACCAGGCGAGCTATGAAAAGCGCATGGTCGAATGCCATGTATTGGCGCAAAAAGCCGAGCAACACACGGAGCAACTGACCGACCGCTATAACAATCTGGTTATTAGCAGCCTACGCACCCGCGACACCAATGTGCTGCAGGTCTTTCGCCAGTTGTGGGCAGAACACCGATCCGTGTTGAGCACGTTGCAATCAGGGTTGCGCAGCGTTTTCTCAGGTAGCTTCTGGAGTTTTCGCCATAATGGCGCTGCGGCGCTTATCTTTATAGTGGGTTTACTCATGGCGGTACTGGTACGGCACAAACTGCCGGCCACGCTACCGGCGCGTGCTGATGAGGATATCAGCTTTCGCTTTCGGCCGGCCGCGCTGTTGACGCTGCGCCGGCACGCTATATTACTGCTGCCACTGGTGATGGTCGCGCTGTTTATCTTCATCACCGGCCCCACTATTAGAAACCTGCCGTTGCCGGTGGTGTTGTGTTATTCCCTGGCAGGGCTGGCCACGGCGTTGTATACGACGCAACTATTGCTGCGACCACCGGCACCGGCACAGCCGTTTTTGCCGATCAGACCCACGCTGGCGGTAGCCGTGCGCCGCCGCCTTAACGTGCTGGCTGTGCTGGTGTTTACCGGCCTGTTCCTGTATTTATTTTTTCTCCCGTTGCCGATTCCAGCGGTACTGGCGAAGGCAGCGCACGTCACGGCGATAACACTGTTAACCACCAATCTCGTCTGGCTGTTCTGGCTGGTCAATCGCACAGAAAAAGCGCAAAGCGGCGGCAAAGGCCTGCGTTTGGTGATGATGAGCATTCTCACGATTGCGCTGCTGGCGGAATACCTTGGCTATCATAATTTTGCCGAGTTCTTGCTGGTGGGTTTTCTCGGTACGCTGCTGGCCATCTTCCTGTTGTGGCTGTTCAGTCAGCTAACGCAAGAGGTGTTCGATGGGCTGGATGCGGGTACACGCCTGTGGCATCGCAATGTACGTAAGCGCCTGGCTATTGCCGACGGCGCGCATATCCCCGGGCTGATCTGGCTTCGCTTGCTGGCGACGCTGGGCGTGTGGGCATTGGCGGCGTTGGTATTCCTCAACAGCTGGAGCCTGGCCAGCGCCGCCGGGGTGTGGTTCAAGCGCTATGTCGTTGAAGGCTTTCAAATTGGCGAAACCAACCTCGTGCCTATCAACCTGCTGCTGGGGCTGGCGGTGTTTGCGGTTATCCTCATGCTGTCGGGCCAGATTAAAAAGCAGCTGGGCGAACGCTCCACCCTGCTCGCTCGCTACGACCCGGCCGCACGCCAAACCGTAGTCACGCTGACCGGCTACATCGGTATCATTATTGCCGTCCTGCTTGGCATGTCATTCGCTGGTTTTGGGTTCGGCAATCTGGCAATCATTGCCGGCGCGCTGTCGGTCGGTATTGGTTTCGGCATGCAAAATATCGTTAACAACTTTGTCTCTGGCATTATTATTCTGTTTGAGCGGCCGATTCGCAAAGGCGACTGGGTGATTGTTGGCGACACTGAGGGCGAAGTGATCAATATCAATGTGCGCGCCACCCAGGTGTTAACCCTTGACCGTTATGACATCGTTATCCCCAACTCCGAGTTTATTTCCTCGCAGGTGACTAATTGCAGCCTGGTAGACGCCTATGTTCGCCTGGTCGTGCCGGTGGGCGTGGCTTATGGCAGCGACACCGAGCTGGTCAAAAACCTGCTGGAGCAGGCAGCACGGGAACATCCTGAAGTGGTTAAGAATTATCCCGGTCAGAAAATCTCGGACCCAGTCATTCAGTTCAGAAGCTTTGGCGACAGTTCGCTGGATTTCGTAGTGCGCTGTTTTATTCGGCAAGCGCGCCGAAAACCGTTTGTTACCAGCGACCTGAATTTTCGCATCGACGCTTTATTTCGCGAACATAATATCGAGATACCGTTTCCGCAGCGCGATCTGCATATACGTTCGTCGGATATCGATCTGAAATAACGTTTGCTTTATGCTGCAAAACCTAAGTTCACCGTTTTGCGGGCGCAGCCGGCGTTGTTCCCCAACGCCAGGCAGGCGTGGTGCGCGATCTCTTCTCCTCGACTTCGTAGCTGATTGCAATCATCCACGGCAGATAATCGGGGTCATTGACCTATAGCTCGGTATTTAAATAGCTCAATATCTACAAGCGGTTTGATCATTGCCAGCTAATCGGCTGAATCGGTGATTTTGATAGATATAAACAATTGTATATTGCCGTGCGATGGGCGTAACCTGCGTTCAATTTCAACGTTAGCACGAAGTTGAAATATACCCAGCATGATAATTAATCAGCATATTCATTATAGCCACACGCGCTATTTGACTATGCATACTAACTCGACGGAGCAACTATGAAACGCAGCGCAAACGCACAATGGCAAGGTGGACTTAAAGACGGCAAAGGCGTTATTTCTACGGACAGCGGCGTATTGGAGAACAGCCAGTATTCGTTCGGCACTCGCTTCGAAAGCGGTAAGGGCACGAACCCGGAAGAATTGATCGGCGCCGCCCATGCCGGTTGTTTTTCCATGGCGTTGTCGATGATTCTCGGAGATGCGGGCTACACGGCGGATACAATCGATACCAAAGCCACGGTAACGCTGGATCAGGTTGACGGCGGTTTTGCCATCACGACAATTCATCTGGATGTCAGCGCCAGGGTGCCGAATGCGGATGAACAGGCGTTCAGTAAGGCAGCCAACGATGCTAAAGAGGGTTGCCCGATTTCGAAGGTATTGAATGCCAAGATCAGCATGGATGCGAAGCTGTTAAGCTAGCGAGAGATATTGTCTTGCCAGAGCAGATAAGTCCGTAGCTGAAACCCTTCGCGACTAAAGTCGCGCTCATACCAAATGCGTGGTCCGCAGGAGAGACTTTAGTCGCGAAGGGGCGATTTAAACTGTTAATAAAAAGAGAGCCCACACCTGGTGGGCTCTTTCAGTTCCGCCTAAGCTTTAAAACTTGGGCTTGATCAACAGGTCGATACGGCGATTTTTCTTGCGGCCTTCTTCCGTCTCGTTGTTCGCTACCGGACGTGACTCACCAAAGCCTGCAGCTTTGATTTTGGCGGGGTCCAGTTCCGTCATGTTGGCCTTGAGGTATTCCACCACCGCGTCGGCGCGCTCTTGCGACAACTTAAGGTTGGCGGCGTCGCTGCCGAATGAATCAGTGTGGCCTTCAACAGTCAGCGTGGCGCTGGGGAACATGCGCGCCGCCTCAATCACTTTACGTAAGGTGCTGAAGTACTGAGACTGAATCACTGCTTGCCCTGATTTGAAATTCAGGCCAATCATGCGCACCAGTATGTTGCCGCCCTGGCGATACACCTGCGCTTCCTCTGGCGAGAACACCGCCTCGGCCTGGGTAAACTTGCGTCGCACTTCTTCCTGCTGCTGCAGGCGGTTGGACTGGGTACCCAGCTTCGTCTCCAGTTTACGCACTTCGGTTTCAAGCGTCAGAATCTCATCGCGCCGATCACTCAGCTCGTAAGAATCCTTACGCAGTGTCTCGATGTTGGCGACGATAGCCTCGGTTGGCTGATCAACGCCGGTATCCAGTTCGACGACTAGATCAAGCGATTCGGCGATTTGCTCCAACGGACGTTCGGCCCGCAGCGCATAGTCTTCAAGGTTAACGTCGCGGTCGCGCACCTGTTTCAGCGTTTTATTCAGGTACAGGGCATGTTTCGCTTCATACTTGGCCTGACGTGCCAGCGAGCGTGCCTCGTCGGTGTCGTAGCGATTCTCAGTTAACGCTTTCTCAGCCTGGGCCAGTAAGCTTATGGCTTTTTCCAGTGTTTTAGGCGCTAGCTTTTTCACTTTTTCATCATCGGCTTGCTCAATCAAGCGGCGCGCCTCAGACAAATAGTTACTCTTGATGGCCTTCAGCTCCGCTACCCGATAGAGTTCAATCGCTTTATCGCCCTTCTTGCGTGCCGGGTTGACCTTGCCACTTTCCAGACGGCGCGCCGCGTCGGCGAATTCGTCTTCCGCCTTAGTCCATTCTTTGTCTGCATACTTGGCAGCGTCGGCGGACTCGGCATCATTGCGGGCCTGGATAGCCGATGCCAGCGTGACTTCAGCCAGACGGGTAGCCTTCACGGCGGCACGCAAATGAGTGGCTGCTTCGTTTAAATCTTCGGTAATGCTCTCAATGCTTTTTTTGCGCGCGAGTTTGTCCTCTGCGGATTTATACAGCCGCATCGCATCTTCATAGTTGTCGGGTGCCAATATGTTTGCGCGTGCCGCATTGGCCGCCTTCATGGCTTCATCTGTTTGGGCGAAGAGGTTGTCGCGCAAATTTTGCGCAAACGCCGTCGCCGCTACCCCCATGGTCAGCGTCAGGATCAGTCCTGCCACACTGAATTTATATGCTTTCATCGTTATATGCTCCTGTAGCGATAAATTTTTTTTCATCTTGTTAGCCCGCGAACTAGTTGGCGGGTGCGAACCCTACCGAATTACTTCTAGCGTTGCAATTTCTAGACGTTCGTTCTCACGATTAGGTCACTCTTCCGTAGTTTTTATTCTCTGACGGGCAAGCCAGCTGCTGCGAGCTGTGACTTTTATTTGCGCAAGGCTTCTATATATTACCACTTTTGGAGTTATACGCCCGTGACAAACTTAGCGGCGATAGTCGCGCTGTTAGCGATTAATGGATTTTTCGTCGCAGCGGAATTCGCCCTGGTGAAGGCGCGCGGCTTCCGGCTGGAAAACCTTGCGGCGACCGGCAGTGCAGCAGCGCAACTCACGGTGCGAATACAGACAAATCTCGAGGCCTATCTCGCGGCCTGCCAGCTGGGAATCACCATGGCTTCGCTGGGCCTTGGCTGGGTTGGTGAGCCGGCCGTGGCGGCATTGCTGGAACCTATGTTCGCGGCCATGGGTGTGCCCGACGCAGTACTACATACCTCGGCATTCCTGCTTGGCTTTCTGCTATTCTCATCGCTGCACATTGTGATTGGCGAACAAGTACCCAAAACGTTCGCTATCCGCAGGGCCGAGCAAGTGTCCCTGTGGGTGGCCTACCCCTTGCATTGCTCATACTTGCTGGTCTGGCCGTTGAATTGGCTGTTAAATAACGCATCGCGCGGTATTTTGTCGTTGTTTAATGTAGAAGAGGCAACCCATGGCGAGATCTTTAGCGGTGACGAATTAAAGGGCATGGTCAGCTCGTCAAAAGATCATGGCAGCATCGAGCAAGATAAGGCCGACATGCTGCACAATCTATTCGAATTCGATCAGCGTAGTGTCGGGCGCGTGATGATTCCGCGCAAATTGGTTAGAGTGTTAGATGTGGCAGCCTCGCCGGAGGCGAACCAACGCACTGTGATTGAATCTGGCCATTCGCGCTTTCCATTGATAGATAGCAGCAATAATGATGAATTTCTCGGCGTAGTGCTGGCCAAGATTATCTATCTTGCAATGATCGAAAAACAACAGGCTCCGTGGCAGAGGCTTAAAGATTATTGCCGATCGCCCTTGATAGTGCTGGAAAATCAGAAGATTGCCCAGCTATTTGAATTGATGCGCGCCAAGCGTAAGCACTTTGCGTTTGTAGTGGATGAGTACGGCGCTTTTAGCGGTATAGTGACACTCGAAGATCTGCTGGAAGAAATTGTCGGTGATATCGAAGATGAAACCGATGTCGCGCAGCCGACGGCGCAGATACGGCAAATCGGCGAACTAAACTGGCAGGTCGACGGTATGCTGTCGTTGGCTGACCTGGAGCGCGCGATAGGCCTGGAGGTTGAAGATGAACTACAAGCCAACTCCGTTTCCGGGCTGGTAATGGAGCGCTTGAATCGTATGCCGCTGGTTGGTGATATGTTCAACGAAGGGGTCTACACTATCAAAGTGCTGGATATGATCGACCGGCGCGTTGGCAGCGTTGAAATTCACCAGCAACTCGAAGCAGAAAACACTTCTACTGATGATCAATAAGAAATGCCGTGGGATGATTTTATAACCATCCGCAGGCAGGTGCCTTCCACACGACTAGCAAGTCAAAACTGTTTATAAGCCTGACCAGGAGGCTATCCGAGAATAGACTGATCTACTGCGGCCGCGATATTTTGGCCATCTTTCCGCGTCGATTTCGGCAAATAGAACCACTATTCACCTCAATCGACGCAAAAAGCTGACTCGATTTCCCGCTCGCCTCGCTACGAATCCCTAAGTCCGGCAGGCTCCCGACACGCTGCAAACTTGTTGGCAGTTCATTTATGTGCCAGCTCGACGCCGCGCAGCAGCTGCTTTTCGTTTTAAACAGCTGCGGTCAAGGCCACCGCAGCTGCTCAAACCACACGCCGGGGTGCGAGATCCTGAACATGCTTCTGTAAACAATACACAAAATGTTTTCCGTTTGGGTATTGTAACAAGATTTTTCTTGTAAACAATATAAGGCCAACATCGTACTTATAAACATCGTTTCAACGCAGCGAAATAAAGGGTACATAGTTAAGCGCAATAGCCAAGTCACTACTCACAGCTGCCTGCAGCGCATTTCCAAACCGGGTGCATTCCTTGTTCCAAGGGCCCATTAGCAGCGGCGTAACTAACGGAGAAATAGCATGCCCAGAATGAGAGCCACCGAAGCAGCAGTCCATATCATGGAAAAGGAAGGGGTTAACGTTGCCTTCGGTATTCCTGGCGCTGCAATTAACCCGTTGTACGCAGCACTGCGTAAAGCTGGCACTATTGACCATGTACTGGCTCGCCACGTAGAGGGTGCCTCGCACATGGCTGAAGGATTTACCCGCGCTAAAGCTGGCAACATTGGTGTGTGTCTTGGTACTTCGGGTCCTGCCGGTACCGATATGATCACCGGACTGTACTCCGCATCAGCCGACTCCATTCCCATTTTGTGCATTACCGGCCAGGCTCCTCTAGACCGGCTCGACAAAGAAGATTTTCAGGCAGTGGATATTTCCGCCATTGCCGCACCCGTGACCAAATGGTCTGTTACCGTGAGCGAAGCGGGGCAAATTCCCGGTACTTTCCAGAAAGCTTTTCATCTGATGCGTTCCGGTCGTCCCGGTCCGGTGCTGATCGATCTGCCGTTCGATGTGCAGATGACCGAAATCGATTTCGATCCGGATACCTACCAGCCGCTGGTAGTTGAGAAGCCTAAAGCCACGCGTGCTCAAATAGAGAAAGCGCTGGATATGCTTGAAGCCGCCGACGCGCCGCTAATCGTTGCCGGTGGTGGCATCATCAATGCCGACGCATCAGCGCAGCTAGTAGAGTTTGCCGAGCTTACCGGTGTACCGGTTATTCCCACCCTTATGGGTTGGGGCACAATTCCTGACGACCATCCACAAATGCAGGGCATGGTTGGTTTGCAAACGTCGCATCGCTACGGTAACGCGACGATGCTCGAATCCGATTTCGTGCTAGGTATTGGTAATCGCTGGGCTAACCGTCACACTGGCGCGCTCGATGTGTATGCCAAGGGTCGCAAATTCGTTCACGTTGACATCGAGCCGACCCAGATTGGTCGTGTATTCAGCCCTGACTTTGGCATAGTGTCTGACGCCGGCGCGGCGCTGGACCTGTTCATCGAAGTGGCCAAACAGCGCAAGCTGAAAGATCGCAGCAGCTGGTTGAAAGCATGCCAACAACGGAAAAAAACTTTGCTGCGCAAAACCCACTTCGACAACGTGCCAGTCAAGCCGCAGCGCGTGTACGAAGAAATGAACACGGCGTTCGGTAAAGATACCTGTTACATCAGCACTATCGGCTTGTCGCAGATTGCAGGTGCGCAATTCTTGCACGTATACAAGCCCCGCCATTGGATTAACTGTGGCCAGGCCGGCCCGCTGGGCTGGACAATTCCAGCGGCGCTGGGTGTGGTCAGAGCCGATCCCGAGCGCAAAGTGGTCGCCTTGTCGGGGGATTTTGACTTTCAATTTATGATTGAAGAGTTGGCAGTAGGGGCGCAGTTCAATCTGCCCTATATCCACGTGTTGGTGAATAACTCCTACCTTGGGTTAATTCGTCAGTCGCAGCGCGGTTTCGAAATGGACTACTGCGTGCAGTTAGCCTTCGATAATATCAATGCGCCGGAGTTGGAAGGTTATGGCGTGGATCATGTCGCAGTCGTCGAAGGGCTTGGCTGTAAGGCCATCCGCGTTCGTGATCCGAATGAGATCGCAGCGGCTTTCGAAAAGGCCGAAGAGCTGAAGCAACAGTACAGAGTACCGGTAGTGGTCGAGATTATTCTTGAGAAAGTGACCAATATTTCGATGGGCACCGACCTCAGCAACGTGACCGAGTTTGAAGATCTTGCTGAGCGTGGCGAAGACGCGCCGACCGCTATTTCAATGTTGGATTAACGGATCAAGTAATTAGTAACTAGTAATTATAGAGAGGAATTTTTATGCCAAAGTTTTGCGCCAATCTAAGCATGTTGTATAACGAGGTTGACTTTCTCGACCGCTTTGACGCGGCAGCGAAAGCCGGCTTCAAGGGGGTCGAGTATTTATTTCCTTACGACTTCAGCAAGGAGCAAATTGTTGATAAGCTTGAGGCCAATGGTCTGACGCAAGTGTTGCACAACCTGCCTGCCGGCGACTGGGCCGGCGGTGAGCGCGGGATTGCCGTACTCCCTGACCGAGTTGAAGAGTTTCAGGAGGGCGTGGCCAAGGCGATTGACTATGCTACGGCGCTGGGCTGCAAGCAGGTGAATTGTCTGGCGGGTATTACCCCGCCTGGTGTGGATGCCGACAAGGTACATGATACGTTTGTTGCAAACATCAAGTTCGCCGCCGACAAGCTGAAAGATGCTGGTATCAAGCTGCTGGTTGAAGCGATCAACACACGCGACATTCCCGGCTTTTATGTTAGCGGTACGCAGCAAACGCTGGATCTGATCAAAGCCAGTGGTAGTGACAATATCTTTGTGCAGTACGATATCTACCATATGCAAATTATGGAAGGCGATCTTGCGCCGACGATGGAGAAGCATCTCGCGCAAATTCCGCATATTCAGTTGGCTGATAATCCTGGTCGTCACGAGCCAGGCACAGGGGAGATCAATTACCCGTTTCTATTCGAGTTTCTCGACAAGATAGGCTACGACGGCTGGATAGGCTGCGAATATAAGCCGAAGGCTGGCACTGATGAGGGGCTTGGTTGGGCGAAGTCATATCTGAAAAGTTGAGCCACGCAATGACACATTATTCTGGAGTAATATTATGAGCAATATTGGATTTATCGGTCTAGGTATTATGGGTGCCCCAATGGCGAGCCAGCTTATCAAGGGTGGACACGATCTGTTCGCTTTCAGTCGCGGTGGTATACCCGACGAGATCAAAAGCGCTGGCGCCACTGAATGCGACAGTGGTAAAGAGGTTGCTGAAAAGGCTGACATTGTCATCATCATGGTACCCGACACTCCTCACGTCGAAAGTGTCTTGTTTGATGAAGGTGGCGTAGCAGAAGGGCTGTCCAAGGGTAAGTTAGTGATTGATATGAGTTCAATTGCGCCTATCCCGACCAAAGAGTTTGCCAAGCGCATCAAGGAAATGGGCGCTGATTATCTGGACGCACCGGTATCCGGCGGTGAAGTGGGGGCCAAGGCTGCCAGCCTGACTATTATGGTTGGCGGTAGCCAGGAGAGCTTTGATCGCGCCAAACCGCTGTTTGAATTGATGGGCAAAAATATCACATTGGTCGGCGGCAATGGCGATGGTCAAACCACTAAAGTAGCCAACCAGATTATTGTCGCCTTGAATATCCAGGCAGTCGGTGAGGCACTATTATTTGCCGCCAAGGCAGGGGCTGATCCCGCTAAAGTGCGTGAAGCGTTGATGGGCGGTTTTGCTTCTTCGAAAATTCTGGAAGTACACGGCGAGCGCATGGTTAAACGCACTTTCGAACCAGGCTTCCGTATCGAGTTGCACCAGAAAGACTTGAACCTCGCTCTGGACGGCGCAAGAACATTAGGTCTGAGCTTGCCCAACACCGCCCTCGCGCAACAAATGTTCAGCGCCTGTGCCGCAAATGGCGGTGCGGCGTGGGATCACTCAGCGCTGGTTAGAGCGCTGGAAATTCAGGCCAACTACGAGATTGGTCAGTAACGGCTGGTGAACATCGTCAGCAGATCAACGGAGGGAAATAACAAATGAAACCAACCGAAACACTGCAGGCAATGTTCGATGCAGCGGTGGCGGCAGCGCAAGCTTCCACCACTATTGCCGCGCATCTACCTTCGCCGCCCAAAGGTCGCACCATCGTCATCGGTGCCGGCAAGGCATCCGGTGCCATGGCGCAGGCATTTGAGCAGCATTGGAAAGGCAAAATAGACGTCGGCCTGGTGTTAACCCGCTACGACTACGGCTTGCCCTGCGAGCACATCGAAATAGTCGAAGCCTCTCACCCGGTACCAGACGCTGCCGGTCAACAAGCGGCCGCGCGCATTAGAGAAATAGTACAAGGTCTCAGCGCTGAAGATTTGGTTATCTGTCTGATTTCCGGTGGCGGCTCGTCACTGCTAAGCCAGCCCGCGCCGGGCCTGACTCTGGAAGACAAGCAAGACATTAATAAACGCCTGCTGAAAAGTGGCGCGACCATCTCTGAGATGAATTGCGTGCGCAAACATCTCTCCACTATCAAAGGCGGTCAACTGGCAGCGGCATGCGCTCCTGCGAAGGTTTTTACTCTGCTGATTTCAGACGTACCGGGCGACGACCCCTCGGCCATCGCGTCCGGCCCGACGGTGCCCGACCCCACTACGTTTGCTGATGCGCAGGCGATTATTGATAAATACCAAATCGACGGGCCACCGGCGGTGTTAGAGCATATTCGCAAAGCGGAAGTTGAAACCCCGAAGCCCGGCGACTCCTGTTTTGACAACACCGAAACGCATATGATTGCGGCGCCGCAAATGTCACTGGAAGCAGCCGCGGAGGTGGCGCGACAGCACGGCTATACGCCGCTAATTTTGGGCGACAGTATTGAGGGCGAGGCAAGCGACGTGGCTTTGGTGCACGCCGGTATTGCGCAGCAAGTGGTGCGCCACGGTCAGCCCGCGCAAGCACCCTGTGTATTGTTGTCTGGCGGTGAAACCACTGTAACCGTGCGTGGCAAGGGCCGCGGTGGCCGCAACGCTGAATTTGCTTTGGCCTTGACGGTTGCTCTCAACGGCATGGAAAACGTCTACGCCATCGCTTGCGATACCGACGGTATTGACGGCACCGAAGATAATGCCGGTGCTAT
>JBBKXJ010000273.1:0-17320 GCA_037969395.1 Pseudomonadales bacterium | reverse complement strand
ATTTCCACCAGCTCGAGCAGCTCTTCGTCATCGACCATGTCGGCCTTGTTCATAAACACGACGATATACGGTACGCCAACCTGGCGTGACAGCAGAATGTGCTCACGGGTTTGTGGCATGGGGCCGTCGGCCGCGCTCACCACCAAAATAGCGCCGTCCATTTGCGCCGCACCGGTAATCATGTTTTTTACGTAGTCGGCGTGCCCGGGGCAGTCAACATGCGCGTAGTGACGCGCCGGTGATTCGTACTCAACGTGCGAGGTAGCAATCGTAATACCGCGCTCGCGTTCTTCCGGTGCATTGTCAATGCCGTCAAAGGCAACCGCCTCACCGCCGTATATCTCGGAACACACGCGCGTTAGTGCCGCGGTCAGCGTCGTTTTACCATGGTCTACGTGACCAATGGTGCCCACATTAATGTGGGGTTTGGTGCGTTCGAATTTTGCCTTTGACATGGTATCTACCTCTTTCTCAAATAATTAAAGGAATAGCAATCGCTCGTTACTTACAAATAGCGCTAGCCCGCCTTGCTTTTAGCTATGATTTCTTCCGCGATGTTATTCGGCGCCTCGGCGTATTTCAGGAATTCCATAGAATAAGTCGCACGGCCTTGTGTGGCTGAGCGCAAATCTGTCGCATAACCAAACATTTCGGCTAGCGGAACTTCAGCGTTGATCACCTTGCCTGAGGAACTGTCATCCATGCCCTGAATCAGCCCACGGCGGCGGTTCAGGTCACCAACCACATCACCCATATTCTCTTCCGGCGTCACTACCTCGACCTTCATCATCGGCTCGAGTAACACAGCCCCACCGTATTTGGCGAGATCTCTGGTTGCCAATGAGCCGGCAATTTTAAAGGCCATCTCACTAGAGTCAACATCGTGGAAGGAACCGTCGTACAAACTGGCTTTGACGCCTAGCAATGGGTAACCAGCCAATACACCGTTTTGCAGCTGCTCTTCTATACCCTTGCCCACTGCTGGAATATATTCTTTGGGAATCACGCCGCCAACGATTTCGTTGACAAACTCCAGCTTGTCCTCTGCGCCTGCTTCGTCGAGGTCCGTTGGCTCGAAGCGAATCCATACGTGTCCGTATTGGCCGCGGCCGCCCGACTGACGGACAAATTTGCCTTCGATCTCGCAGGTATTTTTAATCGCTTCGCGGTATGCCACTTGTGGCTTGCCAATATTGGCCTCAACGTGGAATTCACGACGCATACGATCAACCAATACGTCGAGGTGCAGCTCGCCCATGCCGGAGATAATGGTCTGACCACTCTCTTCGTCAGTATGCACCCGGAACGACGGATCTTCCTGTGCCAGCTTGCTCAGCGCAATGCCCATTTTTTCCTGGTCGGCCTTGGTTTTTGGCTCTACCGCCACCGATATCACCGGCTCAGGAAATTCCATGCGCTCCAGCGTGATGACATTGTCCAGGCTACACAACGTATCTCCGGTAGTTACATCCTTAAGGCCTACCGCCGCAGCGATGTCACCGGCCAGTACTTCTTTAATCTCTTCACGATTATTAGCGTGCATTTGCACCATGCGGCCGACGCGCTCTTTCTTACTTTTCACCGGGTTGAAAACAGTGTCGCCGCCGTGTAGCGTTCCGGAATACACTCGAAAAAACGTCAAGGTGCCAACAAAGGGGTCTGTTGCTATTTTAAATGCCAAGGCGGCAAACGGCGCTTTGTCGTCTGCCTCGCGCGTTTCAATCGTTTCTTCGTCGTCCAAAGTCCCTTCAATGGCTTTCACATCCACTGGCGCTGGCATGTATTCAATAACGCCGTCGAGCACGGCCTGTACACCTTTGTTTTTAAACGCAGAACCGCCCATTACCGGCACGATTTCGCTACGCAGCGTACGCAGACGGATACCCAGCTTAATTTCTGCCTCGCTAAGCTCATTACCCTCAAGGTATTTTTCCATCAACTCGTCATTGCCTTCTGCGGCCGCTTCGACTACATACTCGCGCATGGCTTGGCAATTTTCCAACATGTCTGCCGGAATGTCCTGGTAGTCAAAGGTCATTCCCTGATCGGCTTCATTCCACATGATCGCCTTCATTTTCATCAGGTCGACCACGCCTTTAAAATTCTCTTCGGAGCCAATAGTCATTTGCAACGGAACGGGGTTTGCGCCCAACCGGTCCTTTAATTGCTCCACAACCATTTTGAAGTCGGCACCGGCGCGGTCCATTTTGTTTACAAAGACCATACGCGGAACGTGATAGCGGTTGGCTTGACGCCATACTGTCTCTGTTTGCGGCTGGACGCCGGAAGATCCGCATAGGACCACTACAGCGCCATCAAGGACGCGTAGAGAACGCTCCACTTCAATGGTAAAATCGACGTGCCCGGGGGTGTCGATGATATTGATACGGTGCTCGTCAAACTGCTTCTGCATGCCTGACCAAAAACAGGTCGTAGCGGCCGAGGTAATCGTAATACCGCGTTCCTGTTCTTGTTCCATCCAATCCATGGTGGCGGCGCCGTCATGCACTTCGCCCAACTTGTGTGACAGTCCAGTGAAGAACAGCACGCGTTCGGTCGTTGTGGTTTTGCCCGCGTCTACGTGAGCAACGATACCGATGTTACGGTAGCGCGATATTGGTGTTTTACGTGCCACTGGGATTTTCCTCTTTGGAACTTGAGGCAATCATAACGAACCAGTATGTTGGCGATGACTGCTGTAAAAACGATGCCGCTGAAGATAACAACCTGACATTAGCCGATCCTGACACGGCTGGTGTCACAACAACTCTTATCAAAAAGCGACTCGCGTTAGAAAAGGCTTTTCTTAAAAACGACTCTTGATTAAAAACGATAATGCGAGAAGGCTTTGTTCGCGTCTGCCATGCGATGCACATCTTCACGCTTTTTAACCGCGCTACCGCGGCCTTGCGATGCATCCATGATCTCGCCAGCCAGCCGTTGCGGCATAGATTTTTCGCCGCGTGCGCGGGCGTATTCCACCA
This sequence comes from Pseudomonadales bacterium, assembly GCA_037969395.1. Classification (GTDB taxonomy): domain Bacteria; phylum Pseudomonadota; class Gammaproteobacteria; order Pseudomonadales; family JAUIET01; genus JBBKXJ01. Next base: position 14,336 of record JBBKXJ010000273.1, on the reverse strand, counting down.
TCCAGCGCATAGCCAGTGCATTACGCCGAGATGGCCGCACTTCAACAGGCACCTGGTAGGTTGCACCACCGACCCGGCGCGACTTAACTTCCACGGCCGGCGCAATATTCTCCAGCGCAGTTTTAAACGCCTCCAACGGGTCGGTACCGAGCTTTTGCTGAACGCTGTCCAGCGCGCCGTAAACGATGCGCTCTGCCAGCGATTTCTTGCCGCTGACCATCACGTGGTTCATAAACTTGGCGAGTGTGACATCCCCGAATTTGGGGTCGGGCAGGATTTCGCGTTTCGCGACGACTCTTCTACGTGGCATGTTGTGCTCTCTCTTTCAGGGTTACCCGGGAAACTTTCAGCTGTTCCCGGCCTTACTCCAACCGCGAGGCTGGGCTATTCAAACCTAAGTTCGAACCTGGGTTTGTTTAAGATTTTGGACGCTTAGTGCCATATTTTGAACGGCCTTGTTTACGATCAGCCACGCCGGACGTATCCAGGCTGCCGCGCACGGTGTGATAGCGCACACCCGGTAGATCTTTTACTCGACCACCGCGGATTAGCACGACACTGTGCTCCTGCAAATTATGGCCTTCGCCTCCTATGTAGGAGCTTACTTCGTAGCCGTTGGTTAGCCGCACACGACACACTTTACGCAGCGCGGAGTTCGGTTTCTTCGGCGTGGTTGTGTACACACGGGTGCAGACCCCACGACGTTGTGGACAGGCCTGCAGGGCTGGCACATCGCTTTTGACCACTTTGCGTTTACGCGGCTTGCGCACTAATTGATTGATTGTGGCCATTAAAGACTCCGAAAAACTGCTGTGTACTTGGCAAGCACGTTATTCAGCAGTGGAAAAATAGCAAAAACTATGAAACGCCCAAATTTTGGGAGGGCGCAGTGTAAATAGGCAACAGGTTCGCGTCAAGGTTATTTGGGGGATTCACTGCCAGATTGGTGATTGAACATATGCTGCACGTACCCATCGCCTGGCTAAAACAGAAACGTCAGCATAAGGCCTACATGGTCACCATCGACATCAGGACCGCGAAAACGATTTTCCGGCTCGTATTCAATGCTAACCAGGCGTACGCCTAAAGCAAGAAAGCTGGCGACGCGATAATCGTACTGCAGCACGAACCCGGTAGCGTCTTCGAAATCTACACCGTAGCGCTGTTGAAAATCGAAATCGACTTCAAATTCCGGATCAAAATGGTGGGTGATACCGGCTCCAATTCGATGTTTATCTACACCAAAGAACGCCAGTAACTCTAACGGCTTGCGTGAAAAATCAACATCGCCGTTGTCAGCAAAAATACCGTCTGTGTGGTAGCCAAGGGTCGCTTGCAGCTGTAGCGGCACATTATAAAACTGATAAGCCGCACCTAAGGCAAAAGCGGCCGACTCGCCCGCTCTTATATCCTCGTCTTCATCACCGTAGAAATCGTTTTCCACCTCGACCTCGATCAGTTCGTCGCCACCGAAGGTGATCCCCAAAGAGCCGACAAAGTTCCAGCCGTTGTGGTCGTAAGCGCGCTGCTCGGGTCTGAGGTCGACTTGCGCCACTGCCACTTGCGCGCACAACATAGCGAGCAATAAACCGGCAGAAATGATGTGCTTAAATTTAAACATGTGATAGTTCTCCTTGTGACCTCACTTCAATAGGAGTGAAGTGTAATTTACCTCCATGAATCCTGGCTGAACCACCATGAGTCAAAATATTTATGCCTGTCGCCAGCGAATTCCTGAGCAGTAGAGAGCAAACAAGCACCGGGGGCAACTAAATAGCCACCCTCGGTTTGATCACTTCCTAGGCGCCATCGCCACTTAGGGCTTCCGCCAGCGCTGCTTCCACGTCACTGGCACTAACGCTCTCCTGCGCCCGCTCCAGCATTTTCTGGCGTTTGCGGTCGGCGTGATAGGTCAGTCCGGTGCCGGCCGGAATCAAGCGGCCAACGACGACGTTTTCCTTCAGGCCCCGCAAATTATCGACTTTACCGGTGACGGCAGCCTCGGTAAGTACGCGGGTCGTTTCCTGGAACGATGCTGCGGAGATGAAGCTTTCAGTTGCCAGCGATGCCTTGGTAATACCGAGCAAAACACGGTCGTACTTGGCAGGAACTTTGTCTTCCGCCTCCAGCCGCTCGTTTTCCTCCAGCACTCGAGTAAACTCGATTTGCTCACCTTTAATCAACGTGGAGTCACCGGTCGCGGAAATTTCTACTTTACGCAACATTTGACGCACAATGACCTCAACGTGCTTGTCATTGATCTTCACACCTTGCAGCCGATACACATCCTGAATCTCGTTGGAGATGTATTTCGCCAGCTCTTCTACGCCTTTCAAGCGCAAAATATCGTGCGGTGCCGGTGGTCCCTCGGAAACTACCTCGCCTTTCTCGACGTTCTCACCCTCGAACACGGTAAGAGTCCGCCATTTCGGAATAAGCACTTCGTAGTGATCACTGCCGTCGATTGGGTTAACGCCGTCAGCCGGCGTAATCACTAATCGGCGTTTGCCCTTGGTTTCTTTACCAAAGCTAACGGTGCCGCTAATTTCCGCCAGAATCGCTGGCTCTTTCGGCTTACGCGCTTCGAACAAGTCGGCAACACGCGGCAGACCACCAGTAATATCGCGCGTTTTTGAACCCTCTTGAGGAATCCGCGCGATGATGTCACCCACGGCAACGGCGACGCCGTCTTCGAGGCTAACAATCGCCTGTGCCGGCAAAAAGTAGTGTGCAGGCACGTTAGTACCCGCCAGGCACAGCGCCTTACCCTCAGCGTCAACCAGCGTCACCGCCGGCCGAATATCCTTGCCGGATGTAGGCCGCTCGGACGGATCCATCACCGAGATACTGCTCAGGCCGGTCAGCTCATCGGTTTGATGCTTGACCGTAATGCCCTCTTCCATGCCTTCAAAGCGCACCTGACCTTCAACCTCGGTGACGATCGGGTGTGTATGCGGATCCCAGTTAGCGACAATTTCGCCAGCATTTACTTCAGCATTGTCTTTCACCTTGATGATCGCGCCGTAGGGTAACTTGTAGCGCTCACGCTCGCGACCGGCATTGTCGGTAATTGCCAGTTCACCTGAACGCGACACCGCGACCAGATTGCCGCTGGGCTGCTCGACGAATTTGAGGTTGTGCAGGCGCACATGACCATCCTGTTTGACCTGCACGCTGTCAACAGCAGTTGCTCGCGATGCCGCACCACCAATGTGGAAGGTACGCATGGTCAGCTGAGTGCCCGGCTCACCAATCGATTGAGCTGCCACAACGCCAACGGCCTCGCCCATATTGGCAATATGGCCGCGCGCCAGGTCACGACCGTAACATTTAGCGCAAATGCCGTGGCGAGTTTCACAGGTGATAGCTGAACGCACCACGATTTCATCGACCGCGATGTCTTCCAGCTGCTCAACCCATTTTTCGTCAATCATGGTGCCCGCTTCGATAGCAATAGTTTCGCTACCGGGCTCAAACACATCGCGCGCGACCACACGTCCCAACACGCGATCGCCAAGCTTCTCGATAATATCACCGCCTTCAATCACCGGCGTCATCAACAAGCCATCGTCGGTGCCGCAATCATCCTGGGTAATCACCAGGTCTTGCGCTACATCAACCAGGCGCCGCGTGAGGTAACCCGAGTTGGCTGTTTTCAGTGCCGTGTCGGCCAGGCCCTTACGTGCACCGTGGGTTGAGATGAAGTATTGCAATACCGACAGACCCTCGCGGAAGTTGGCGGTAATCGGCGTTTCAATAATTGAGCCGTCCGGTTTCGCCATCAGACCACGCATACCGGCCTACTGCCGAATCTGTGCGGGGCTACCACGAGCACCGGAGTCGGCGTACATAAATACCGAATTGAACGAGTCCTGTTTCTCTTCTTTACCTTCGCGATTGATGACTGTTTCAGTAGCGATGCCTTCCATCATGGCCTTGGCCACGAGGTCGTTGGCACGCGACCAAATGTCGATCACCTTGTTGTATTTTTCACCCTGGGTTACCAAACCTGAAGCGTACTGAGCTTCAATTTCTCTAACCTCGTCTTCAGCATTGTTAATAATTTTCGATTTTGACTCTGGAATAACAAAATCGTTTACGCCAATCGATGCGCCCGAGCGGGTCGAGTAGTTATAGCCGGTGTACATTAACTGGTCGGCAAAAATCACCGTCTCTTTCAACCCGACCGTGCGATAACACTGGTTAATCAGACGTGAAATCGCCTTTTTTACCAGCGGTTGATTGACCAGGTCAAACGGCAGGCCATCGGGCACTATGTCCCATAGCAGGGCGCGTCCGGTGGTAGTATCAACAACCCGCGTAACTTTATTGCGATTGCCATCCGCGTCGATTTCAACTTCCTTAATCCGCACTTTGATGCGTGACTGCAAGCCAACGTGGCCGCCGCCATAGGCACGGTCTACCTCTTCAATATCGGTAAACCGCATGCCCTCGCCTTTACCGTTGATGCGATCGCGGGTCATATAGTAGAGACCCAATACCACGTCTTGCGACGGTACGATAATAGGTTCACCATTTGCTGGCGACAGGATGTTGTTGGTTGACATCATCAATGAGCGCGCTTCCAGCTGCGCTTCGATGGTCAACGGTACGTGTACGGCCATTTGGTCGCCGTCGAAGTCGGCGTTATAAGCCGCGCACACCAGCGGGTGCAGCTGTATCGCCTTGCCTTCAATCAGTACCGGCTCGAAAGCCTGAATGCCCAGACGGTGCAACGTAGGTGCCCGGTTCAGCAATACAGGATGCTCGCGAATCACTTCGGCCAGCACATCCCACACTTCCGGCGGCTCGCGCTCGACCATTTTCTTAGCGGCTTTGATCGTCGTCGCCCAGCCTTTAGCTTCCAGTTTGCCAAACACGAACGGCTTGAACAGTTCCAGCGCCATTTTTTTCGGCAGACCGCATTGATGCAAACGCAGCGTAGGACCGACCACAATCACCGAGCGACCGGAGTAATCGACACGTTTGCCCAACAGATTTTGACGGAAACGGCCCTGTTTGCCTTTAATCATATCGGCGAGCGACTTCAAAGGACGCTTGTTGGAACCTGTAATGGCACGCCCGCGACGGCCATTGTCGAGCAGCGCGTCAACCGACTCCTGTAGCATCCGCTTCTCATTACGGACGATGATGTCGGGCGCATTCAGCTCAAGCAGACGCTTCAAACGGTTGTTGCGGTTAATAACCCGGCGGTACAAATCGTTCAAATCCGACGTCGCAAAGCGGCCGCCATCGAGCGGCACCAACGGACGCAAATCGGGTGGCAGCACCGGCAAGGCGGTCATGATCATCCATTCAGGGCGGTTACCGGAATCACGGAACGCTTCAAGCAGCTTCAGCCGTTTTGACAGCTTTTTGATTTTGGTTTCGGAATTTGTTTCCGGAATCTCTTCGCGCAGGCGCGTCACTTCCGAGTCGAGATCAATGTCCAGCATCATTTGCTGAATCGCCTCGGCGCCCATTTTGGCGGAGAAGTCATCGCCAAACTCTTCCATCGCTTCGAAGTATTGCTCGTCAGTCAGCAGGTTACCGCGCTCGAGTGCGGTCAAACCGGGATCGATCACCACATAGGATTCAAAGTACAGAATGCGTTCGATATCGCGCAGTGTCATATCAAGCAATAAACCGATGCGCGACGGCAGCGATTTCAAAAACCAGATATGTGCCACCGGACTGGCCAGCTCGATGTGGCCCATGCGCTCGCGACGCACCTTGGTCAGTGCCACTTCAACGCCGCATTTTTCGCAAATTACGCCACGGTGCTTGAGGCGTTTGTACTTACCGCACAGGCACTCATAGTCTTTTACCGGGCCAAAAATTTTGGCGCAGAACAGACCATCACGCTCTGGCTTGAACGTTCGGTAGTTGATCGTTTCCGGTTTTTTGACTTCACCAAACGACCAGGAACGAATCGTCTCCGGCGCTGCCAGGCCGATCCGAATCAGATCGAATTCTTCTTCCTGTCCTTGCGACTTCAATATATTGAGTAAGTCTTTCAAAGCCGTTCTCCCGCTTGTATGCGTATATTGGCCGGACCCTTACGGTCCGGCTACTAACTATTTACTACTCGCCCTGCAGTCGATTCACTTCTCGCTCTGCAATTCCATATCGATGCCGAGTGAGCGAATCTCTTTAACAAGCACATTAAACGACTCGGGCATGCCGGCTTCCATACGATGGTCACCGTCGACGATGTTTTTGTACATCTTGGTGCGGCCAGCGACATCATCCGATTTCACCGTTAGCATTTCCTGCAAGGTGTAAGCGGCGCCATAGGCTTCCAGTGCCCACACTTCCATTTCTCCGAAGCGTTGACCACCAAACTGAGCTTTACCGCCCAACGGTTGCTGCGTCACCAGGCTGTACGAGCCGGTGGAACGGGCGTGCATTTTGTCGTCCACCAGGTGGTTCAATTTCAGCATGTACATATAGCCGACTGTAACCGGTCGCTCAAACGGCTCGCCAGTTCGGCCATCGTTCAGAATCATTTGGCCGCTTTCCGGTTGACCCGCCAGCTTCAACAGCTTTTTAATTTCCGACTCAGCTGCGCCGTCAAATACCGCGGTTGCCATCGGCACACCGCCGCGCAGGTTGTCGATCAACTCTTCCAGCTCGGGCTCGCTCAGGCTTTTTAAGTCCTCGTTGCGACCAGCGCCATCGTTATAGATCTCTTCCAGAAAGCCACGAATCTCTTCCAGCTTGCGTTGCTGACGCACCATTTCATTGATCTTTTCGCCGAGACCCTTGGCCGCCAGTCCGAGGTGGGTTTCCAGAATCTGTCCCACGTTCATGCGCGACGGCACGCCCAACGGGTTGAGCACGATATCAACCGGTTCGCCGGTTTCATCGTACGGCATGTCTTCAATCGGCATAATCGCCGAGATCACACCCTTGTTACCGTGCCGACCCGCCATTTTGTCGCCTGGCTGAATGCGACGCTTGATAGCAAGATAAACTTTGACGACCTTGAGCACGCCGGGTGCCAGATCATCACCGCTTTGCAATTTTTTCTTTTTGTCTTCGAAGCGGTCAGCCTGCGATTTTTTCAATTCTGCCAGTTGTTTTTCAGCAGTTTCGATGTGCTGATTGAGGCCGTCGTCCGACATACGCAGCTTAAACCACTGATCGCGCTCCAGCGCGTCCAGTTCGGCACCATCCAGATCAGCGCCTTTGCTAACGCCGACCGGTGCGGAGGTGACTTTATTACCTACCAGCAAACCGCGTAAGCGAGCGAAGGCAGCCCCCTCCACGATGCGGAACTCATCACCGAGGTCCTTACGGTAGTCGTCGAGCTGCATTTGCTCAATTTCAAGCGCGCGCTGATCCTTTTGCAAACCATCGCGGGTGAATACCTGCACATCGATAACCGTACCTTTAGTGCTTGTCGGCACTCGCAGTGACGTGTCTTTTACATCGGACGCCTTTTCTCCAAAAATGGCGCGTAGCAGTTTTTCTTCCGGCGTGAGTTGGGTCTCGCCTTTGGGCGTGACTTTACCTACCAGAATATCGCCTGCGTTGACTTCGGCGCCAATATAGACAATGCCTGACTCGTCAAGCTTGCCGAGCGCACCTTCCGATACGTTGGGGATATCCGACGAAATCTCTTCCGGCCCAAGCTTGGTATCGCGCGCTATACAGGTGAGCTCCTGAATATGAATGGTAGTGAACCGGTCTTCCTTTACAACCCGTTCGGATACCAAAATGGAGTCTTCAAAGTTAAAGCCGTTCCACGGCATGAAGGCGATGCGCATATTTTGCCCCAGCGCCAATTCACCTTTATCGATAGACGGACCATCGGCCAGAATATCGTTGCGTTGAATTGCATCGCCAAGAGCAACAACCGGACGCTGATTGATACACGTGTTCTGGTTGGAACGTGTGTACTTGGTCAGGTTATAAATATCGACACCGGCCTGGCCTTCGCCAATTTCCTCTTCACTGACACGGACCACAATACGGCTGGCATCCACGCTTTCGACCTTGCCGCCACGTTTGGCGACAACGCACACACCAGAATCGCGCGCTACGGTGCGCTCCATACCAGTGCCCACTAACGGTTTCTGCGTCAGCAGCGTTGGAACCGCCTGCCGCTGCATGTTGGAGCCCATCAATGCGCGGTTGGCATCGTCATGCTCCAGAAAAGGAATCAGCGAGGCAGCAACCGAAACAACCTGCTTGGGCGATACATCCATAAAGCTAATGCGCTCTGGCGACATCACCGTGAACTCGTTTTGATGGCGCACAGCTACCAGGTCTTCGGTAAATTCAAGCTTTTCATTCAGCGATGCCGACGCCTGCGCAATCACGTATTCACTTTCATTGATGGCTGACAGATATTCGATTTCGTCGGTGACTTTGCCATCAATCACTTTACGATACGGGCTTTCCAGAAAGCCGTAATCGTTAGTGCGGGCATAGCTCGCCAGCGAGTTAATCAAACCAATGTTCGGTCCCTCCGGCGTTTCAATCGGGCAGACGCGACCATAATGCGTTGGATGCACGTCGCGCACTTCAAACCCAGCACGTTCACGGGTCAGACCGCCTGGCCCCAGCGCCGATACGCGACGTTTGTGCGTCACTTCCGACAGCGGGTTGTTTTGGTCCATAAACTGCGACAGCTGACTGGAACCGAAGAACTCTTTGACTGCCGCGGCAACGGGTTTGGCATTGATCAAATCCTGCGGCATCAGGCCTTCGGACTCAGCCATGCTGAGGCGCTCTTTTACTGCACGCTCAACTCGCACCAGCCCAACGCGGAACTGGTTCTCGGCCATCTCGCCCACTGAACGCACACGGCGGTTGCCTAGGTGGTCGATATCATCGACAGTGCCTTTACCGTTACGAATATTGATTAAGGTTTTCAATACATCGACGATATCTTCCTTGCTAAGCGTGCCTTCGCCGGTTATTTCTTCTCTGCCGAGACGACGATTGAACTTCATGCGGCCGACGTCGGAAAGATCGTAGCGCTCGGGCACGAAGAACAGGTTTTTAAACAGATTCTCTGCCGCATCTTTAGTCGGCGGCTCACCGGGGCGCATCATGCGATAAATTTCGACCAGCGCTTCAAGCTGATTGGTGGTGGGATCGTTGCGCAATGTGTCCGATATAAAGGGACCACAATCGAGGTCGTTGGTATATAAAGTTTGAACTTCCTTAACGCCCGCCTCTGCCAGCTTTTCCAGCACTTCAGGGGTGATTTCAGCGTTGCATTCAATCAGCACTTCGCCGGTTTCAGCATCGACAGTGTCTTTTGCCAGCGCACGGCCGAGCATGTACTCGGTAGGCACTTCCAGCTTGGTAATTTTTGCTTCTTCCATCTGACTGATATGGCGCGCGGTAATGCGGCGGCCCTGCTCAACCAGAATTTCGCCTTTCTTGTCTTTAATATCGAAGGCAGCTGCCTCACCGCGCAGGCGATGCGCAACTAGTTTAAGCGAGAAGCCACCTTCTTTATCGACGTAGAAAGTGTTGGTATCGAAAAACAGATCGAGAATTTCCTGCGTGGTATAACCCAGTGCGCGCAGCAATACGGTCGCCGGCAATTTACGGCGACGGTCGATACGCACAAAGGCGAGATCCTTGGGATCGAATTCGAAGTCCAGCCATGAACCACGGTAAGGAATCACCCGCGCGCTGTATAACAATTTACCGGACGAGTGGGTTTTGCCCTTGTCGTGATCGAAAAACACGCCAGGCGAACGGTGCAGCTGGGAAACAATAACCCGCTCAGTACCGTTGATCACAAAGGTGCCGTTGTCGGTCATCAACGGGATTTCACCCATGTAGACTTCCTGCTCTTTGATGTCCTTGATCGCCTGATTGCTCGACTCTTTATCGTAAATAATCAGGCGTACCTTGACCCGCAAAGGCACGGCATAGGTCACGCCGCGCAGTTGGCACTCTTTAACATCGAACACTGGTGTGCCCAGCCGGTAGGCAACATACTCGAGTGCAGCGCTGCCGGAATAGCTGACAATAGGAAACACAGATTTAAACGCGCCGTTCAAACCAAAGTCTTTACGCTGGTCTGGCGGGGTATCGGATTGAGTAAACTTGCGGTACGAGTCCAGTTGAATAGCCAACAGAAATGGCAATTCCATGGCACTTGGCAGTTTACTAAAATCTTTGCGAATGCGTTTTTTCTCAGTGTATGAGTAAACCATTAGCGATCCTCACGAGTGTTCGTTAAATTCCGCAGGCAGGCTAAGCGCACCGCCACGGTAATACTAAATTCTTGCCAGCAGTAAAGGCCGACCGCTTTCGCGGCCGGCCAATTTCTGACCAGACTGTGTAACATTCACACAGTTTTACTTGAGCTCAACCGTAGCGCCGGCTTCCTCAAGTTGTTTTTTGGCTTCTTCGGCATCTGCCTTGGGTGCCGCTTCCTTGATGGTTGACGGTGCGCTGTCGACTAACTCTTTGGCTTCTTTTAAGCCCAGACCGGTGATCGCACGTACGGCTTTAATGACGTTGACTTTTTTCTCGCCAATGCTGGCCAGCACTACGTCAAAATCTTCTTTTTCTTCAACGGCTGCTGCACCGCCGTCGCCGCCTGCGGGACCCGCAACAGCGACTGCCGCTGCTGCAGATACGCCAAACTTCTCTTCCATCGCCGAAATAAGTTCGACAATGTCCATTACGCTCATTTCTGAGATTGCTTCTAATATATCGTCTTTGCTAAGAGCCATGACTCTTTGTCTCCTGATTAACTGTGTATGTGCGCCACTTGCCGCTTGCCTTTAAACTCAGGCAAACTTAATCAATTTAAGCGGCTTCCTGTTTCTGATCGCGAACGGCTGCCAGCGTACGTACCAGCTTGCCGGGCACTTCATTCATAGTGCGTGCCAGCTTGGTAACCGGCGCTTGCATGACGCTCATCAAGGTTGCCAAACCCTGGTCGCGCGTCGGCAGCGTCGCCAACACATCTAGCTGACCGGCGTCGAGCAACTGACCGCCAACGGCGAGCGCCTTGATTTCAAAGTTTTCGTTTGTTTTGGCGAAATCCTTGAATAGCCGTGCTGCTGCGCCCGGATCCTCCATTGAGAATCCAAACAGCGTCGGGCCGGACAAAGCGCTTTGCAAGCACTCATACTCAGTACCTTCCACTGCGCGTCTGGCCAGTGTGTTGCGCACAACGCGCAAGTACACTTGATTCTCGCGCGCCGATTTACGCAGGCCTGTCAAAGCCCCCACGTCGACGCCACGGGCATCAGCCAATACGGCGGACAGCGCGCTGCTTGCCGTCTCTTTGACTTCAGCAACGATCGCTTTTTTTCCTTCGAGTTGTAATGCCACTAGCTTACTCCTGGAAATGTTGATGTTTATATCTGCAAACGTCAGGTCTGCAGACCCCCACGGGGAACAAATCCATTTACAACGGATTGGGTTCCACCATCTGCGCGGGTAACTAGCCAGCTCGTCGAACCGGCTATTACATTAAGCCTTGCGGCACCTGCGGTCTTCGACGGCCATGCTGCATCACTGCAGCAACGACCCCAAAGTTCTTTACGGACAGCACAGCTGGCTGCCCATCGTTCATTGCCGTACCAGCTAGACGTTCAGGCTAGCCTGATCAATTGTCAGTCCCGGACCCATAGTGGTCGACAGCGTGATCTTGCGAAGATAAATACCTTTTGCTGCCGCCGGTTTGCCTTTCTGCAAATCATTCAGCAACGCTTCGAGGTTTTCCTGTACCGCGGTGACATCGAATCCGACGCGGCCGATGGCACCGTGGATAATGCCTTGCTTGTCGGTGCGATAGCGTACCTGTCCCGCTTTGGCATTGGTTACAGCAGTAACAACATCCGGTGTGACGGTGCCGGTTTTCGGATTTGGCATCAAGCCGCGTGGCCCCAGTACCTGACCTAACGTACCAACAACACGCATCGCATCTGGTGACGCGATCACGACATCAAAATCCAGTCGGCCGCCTTTAATTTCCTCTGCCAGCTCTTCCATTCCGACGATATCTGCGCCGGCTTCGGTGGCAGCATCAGCATTCGCTCCTTGCGCAAATACTGCTACGCGCACGTCGCGGCCCGCGCCATGGGGTAATACCGTCGCGCCGCGAACGGCCTGGTCTGATTTTCTGGCATCGATACCCAGATTGACGGCCACTTCAATAGCCTCTTTAAACTTAACCGAAGACAGCTCATTGAGCAGATTAACCGCATCGCTAACCGGATATAGTTTGCCCAGCTCAACTTTTTCTGCAATCGCTTTTGCTCGTTTCGACAGCCGGCTCATGACTCTACTCCTTCTACTTCGATACCTGCACTGCGGGCGCTGCCGGCAATGCTGCGTACTGCTGCGTCCATATCCGACGCTGTCAGATCGGGTAGTTTGGTAGTCGCTATCTCTTCCAGCTGGGCGCGGGTGACTTTTCCTACCTTGTGAGTGTTTGGCGTTGCACTGCCTTTGTCTAACCCTGCCGCCTTGCGCAACAATACTGATGCTGGCGGCGTTTTCATGATGAAGGTAAAGCTGCGGTCAGCGTAAACCGTAATCACTACCGGAGTGGGCAGCCCTGGTTCCAGGCTTTGTGTCTGCGCATTAAAGGCTTTGCAGAACTCCATGATATTGACGCCGTGCTGGCCCAGCGCAGGACCTACCGGCGGGCTGGGATTGGCTTTGCCGGCCGCGACCTGTAATTTAATATAGGCTAGTACTTTCTTCGCCATAGTGGCTCTCCGTGTGTGTGGGTTCAAGCGCCCCGCTAACACGCCAATGGCGGTTGCGGCAGCTCCCCTGTTTAACGCTGTTGGCCAGATGACCAACAGCCGGCACAGTGTGTGCCATGCAGCCGCTCAGGCCGCGTCGATCAAGCTTTCTCTACCTGACCAAATTCCAGTTCGACCGGCGTGGAGCGGCCAAAGATAAGAACCGCGACTTGCACGCGACTCTTTTCATAGTTCACTTCTTCAACTACACCGTTAAAGTCATTGAACGGACCGTCGGTAACCCGCACCATTTCACCCGGCTCGAACAGCGTTTTCGGCCGTGGTTTTTCGGTGCCATCGGCTACCCGCTGTATAATTGCCTGCGCTTCTGCGGTTGTGATCGGCGCCGGATGATCGGCCTTACCGCCAATGAAGCCCATCACCCGCGGCGTTTCTTTGACCAGGTGCCAGGTATCGTCGTCAAGCTCCATCTCTACCAGCACGTAGCCTGGAAAAAATTTACGCTCACTCTTGCGTTTTTGCCCACCACGCATCTCTACCACTTCTTCGGTAGGCACCATGATGTCGCCAAATTTTTCCTGCAAACCGGCCAGATCTATGCGCTCTTTTAATGCCGTCTGCACCTTTTTCTCATAGCCGGAAAAAGCATGCACGACGTACCAACGTTTAGCCATTTTTTACTCCGACAAATTCTTTAGGCGATGATCTTCGCCACTACCCAGCTGAGCAACGAATCCAGCCCCCATAGCAGCAGAGCCATAATTATCACAACAACTAGCACGATCGCCGTCGTTTGCAAGGTTTCCTGGTGGGTGGGCCACACAACTTTTCTAATCTCGGTACGGGAGCCTTGCAGCAGCGACCACAGTGCCGCCCCTTTAGCTGTCTGCGATGCGATAGCCAGGGCAATCGCGCCCAGCACCAGCAAACCCAGCACCCGATAAAGCAAGGATTGCTCTGCAAAGAGTACGTTGCCCGCTACTCCGGCAGCAACAACAAGGCCGACCAGAATCCATTTAATCGCGTCGAAGCGACCGCTTTGTTCTTCAGCCTTAGCGTTCATTTGTCGAATAAACCTTGTGTTTGCACTAGTTGTTTAGAGGTGACCTGCGATAAATGGCAGGCCAGGAGGGAATCGAACCCCCAACCTACGGTTTTGGAGACCGTCGCTCTGCCAATTGAGCTACTGGCCTAAACACACTTTTGCTCGTTACCAGAGACTGACATTTTGCTTTTTGCATTTCCTTCAGCCTCCGCTTTTAATAACTGTTTTAGAGAAACAATGAAGCCGAGCGGCCCGAAAGCTGCTCGGCTTTACTGGTCTGTTGCGGCGCTTTAATTCAATCAGCGCAGCCGCGCCTGTTACTCAATAATCCTGGCTACCACACCCGCACCTACGGTACGACCACCTTCGCGAATGGCGAAGCGCAGACCGTCTTCCATCGCAATCGGTGCGATCAGCGTCACATTCATCTGAATGTTGTCGCCCGGCATAACCATTTCAACCCCTTCAGGCAACTCACAGGCACCCGTTACGTCCGTCGTACGGAAGTAGAACTGCGGGCGGTAGCCTTTAAAGAACGGCGTATGGCGGCCTCCCTCTTCTTTGCCTAACACGTACACTTCGGCTTC
>JBBKXJ010000272.1:0-6180 GCA_037969395.1 Pseudomonadales bacterium | reverse complement strand
CCTAATACCCCCCTTCGGCGCGTGATAATCACCGCCGAACACCGGCCATAGTTCTTTATGGTCTTTGTCGGCCGTTGCGCTGACCAGGCCAAGCACCAGTGTATCCTTGTTTGTTACCTGTTCGGAACCCAGCTTAATATTCTTAGTCGCTTGCCGATGAACCATAGCTGGAACGGGGTGTGCGGCCATGCTGCGTGTCAGGCTCGGTAAGAGATGCTGTTTGGCTACCGGCCATACCGATTGTTTTGCTTCTTCCTCGGTTTTCCCTAGTTTTGCCTTGTATAATTCATCCAGATACGTTTGCTGAATTCGCCACAGCTCGCGCGAGCGCATCCACTCGCGCATGGAACTAAGGAAATTACCTTGCACCGTGGGCATAAAGCCGAGTAGCGCGCCCATCAAAAGGCTGGTAAATGCTGTGCTATCCAGTTCATCGCCAAGCTTTTTATGCAGCTTGCCAGCAAGCTCACCCGCGAACGTTGGGTCAGCGCTCTGCCTTACTTCGTCAACATAGGCAGCGACCCTCGCTCGCAACACGTCGCCTTCTGTGCTCGCTATTTTCTCAACGTCAAGCGATGGGTTGGGTTGAAACACGTAACGCGAAGGCGAGGTGAAGTGATACGGACAATGGGCCGTTTTGGTGCCATCCGTGTTCTGCGCCGGTTGACCTCCGGCCAACACGAATGCATTGGCAATGGCCTCTTGTCGCTCTGCTGTCTGTGCCGGATCTGCAAGATCCGCAATGGTGGGACCATCGGGTATGCCGAACCAATGCTTGGCAACGACCGAGAGCACGAGATCGGCATATTTGGGCAACGGAATGTCGAGCGTACCGTTGATCGTACTCACAGCCTGCAACGCGGCCTGGCCAACCCCGTGGGCTACTAAAAAAGCTGTCGCGTCACTGACTTTGGCGATAATGCCGTTCGGTCCTTCCGCTGCCTGTTCGTGTTCAGGAGAATCAAAACCAAGGTAGTTTTTACCAATGCATTGTTTGAGTCGCTTATCATATTCCGCAACCGAAAAGTACTGAGAATCTTTTAACACTTTCTTAACCAGCGTGGCATTGGCGACCAACACGCCGAAGGGCGTTCTGAGAACGCCCTGGTGATTCTCGCGGATAGCTCGCCATACCGCCTGATCATCCCCTTCGGCTAAAGAGTCGCTTTCTTCCAATACTTGTTTCCACGCGTCGCTGGCTTTGTGCGGGCAGTCGGTAGGCATATTTTGCAGCCGTGAAATAATGGTTTCACCACGCTCGACTTCCTGTTCCTGCTCTGACACAACGCACTCGCTCATCTGTTCTAAAGCATCCAACGACGGCACAAACAGATAACAACCCCAGTTTAACGTGACGAATTGCCGTTGGCCCAGATTGAGGCGTACAGCGGGCTTGTCTTGCCCCTGCGGATAGGTGAGCACACGGTCTTCCCCCTGGGTCGGAACGCCCAGCAATGGGTCGTTTTGCCGGCTGCAAGTGCCTGTACTGTTGCCGCCACTGATCCAGCGTTGAATAACTTCGAATTGTTCGGCAATGCTGGCATTGTAAGCCTGGAAGATAACGCCACGATCTACCGGTTGTTTGTCTTTATTATTATAAAGTGAGCCATATGACATGCCGCGGCGGATAATGCGGGGCACCTTTTCATGCTCGGTTCCGTCACGCGGTTGGCTGCGGCGGATATGCGCATGCAAAGGGCACTGCTCGCCGTTCGGGTCTTCGTTATAGTCGAAGTCGTTGTGCGGCGTTTGCGACGCTGTCTTCACCAACGGTACGCCCTCACGCGTTCGCCCCATCATTTTGGCCATAACCTTTTCAGCGCTCCACTCCTGGCCGAGGTCTGCACGCTGCGCTTTCGCAAAATCTTCCAATAGCCTGACATTTTGAGCAAGTGAACGAATCACCAAAAAGGTACCGTTGTGGCGCAGCGGCGACTGCACATGCTGCGGAGTGTCGCCGCGATCGTTCGCGTAACCCAGAAACACTTCGCCGGCGTTGACCTTGTCCCGCGGGCAGCGATTGCCTCTTTGCTCGACGAACGGCTGGCTGAGCCCATCGAAAAATCCAAAGTGCTCCTTCTTGTCTTCTCGAGAATGCATGACCTGTACAGATAGCAGCTGCATGCCCTGCAATTTTTTGTCCAGCTCTTCGATGTACGGCAATAGAGGATGTGTTGGCGTCAGCGTGCTGGCCGCCGGGCTGGAAGCTTTCGTGCGCAGTTGTATCACAACGTCGACAGTATCGAGGCTTACCTTTCGCGTATTTGATTCGGCGTCTGCGGAGTGGGGCCAGTTTTTGTCTGGCAAGCGCCATTTGTCCGGGTGGTTAGTGCGTAAATCGCCTAACAAGCCGGCTCTTGCTGCCATGCCGTCGCGAAACTCTTTCGGGAAGGCGGCGACTTCAGCGGCGCTAATTTCGAGATGACGAAGCCCCGCCACAGTGAACGCGATATTGCGGTAAACATTATCCGCAGCAGGCGAGTTACCGGCAGCGCTGGTCACTTGTTTGCGAAAGCTCTTAATGAACGCTTTGGCCCGCTTCGCATCGGTAATGCGCAGCAATAACAGGCAACCGTGATTGGCATCGTAGCCCTCGAGAATACCGCCTTGAAGGCGTTCGCGCGGTAACTCCTCGGGATCCTTCGGTGACTCTGTCGCGCTTTCTTCGCTACTTTCGAACCACTGGATTTCGGTATTGAATAATCCTCTGATGCCGGTAAATCGCTTATCCCATGTTTTACTTGCAGGGAAGTCAGTCAGTGCCGTGCGTGCTGCACGCAAAAGGTATGCATGATCGTTGCTCTGCTTTGGATAAACATGGGTCAACATATGAAAAGCGTTAATGACCTTCACGCCTAATTTGATGAATTCATAGAATTCGGAGTTGCCATTATCCGCCGAGGGGCGTTGTTCCTTGGCGATTTCCATCGGGTTTTTTAGCTGATAGCCGGCCGCTTCCCTGTCAGCCTGCGCCGGATCGCAGTTGCTACGGTAGATCTTTTCAATCTGGTCCAGATAGAGAATATCATCGACCGTATGGTTGCCGAAATGGTAGAAAGTATTTGTGTTGATCTGATATTTACGTATCCACTGCGCAAACGGCTCGAAGCCCATGTCAGTAGAGTATTTGCCGGCATAGCCTTCGCAGTTGCACAGTATCGGGTCCAGAAAGGCACCCAGACGCTGCCAGATAAGGCGGATATAGGGTTCCCATGGGCGGTCGAAGGCAACCGTCAACAACAGCTCATCCGATTCCATCACGGCGATGTGGAATGAGTAAATGGCGCGAACGCGGTCTCCAACATCCGCAAACGGCTGCGCCAGACTGCTTTCGCGGCTGGTGGCTCGCAGGCTCGAGAACGCCCCGGCGACTGTTTTGAGCCGACTTTTATAGGTTCTGGTGTCGAGACAATCTGCGAAACCTTGTTTGATGGGCATAACCATAACCAGCTCGGATGGCCCGGCGAGGCTCTTACTGGTCACGTCGTTTGGTATTTCGTTGTTGTCATCCGTTACTAAGCTGTCATACGGTTCGAGCAGTTGATCTGCAACTGAATCGCTATTCACTGATTCACTATCGTTAATGTCCATTACTATCTCCCTGTTGATTGGTCTGGTGTTTCACACTTACTCGAATGTAGCGGCGGCGTCTGTAAGCTTTGCGGTACATCGTCGGCTGCGCGCAGTGGCTTACTTACGTCATCAATTTCTTTGCGCACGTCGTTGCTCCATAGCGCCTTTAGCCTAGCGAGCGCTTGCTGATTAGCAGGTGAATCGAACTGGTTGCGCGTCTCGGTGAGCGCCTCCTTGGTGATATACCAGGACTTGCCAACGGTGGCTGATGCAGCCTCGTTGGCGAATACTACCGTATTCACCGGTACGCCCGGCATTAGCTCCTTGAGACGTCGCACTGTTTCCTTGTTGCGCAAATCATTGGTCGAGGCGCGAGCCGAGATTACGGCTTCCAATGGACTGGTTGCCCACTGGAACGCGCGGCCCAGCCAGTTGTTTTTAACCGTCCTCGAGGGGAACGCCCGAATTTGAACGAGGATCACGCCGGATGTGTTGTGCCGAATCCAGTTGGCCACTTGTTTCTGCCCCAGCCAGGCTGTCGCGATATAAACACCGTAATTATCGAAGAAGCCAGCGTCCATCACACGTCGTGCTGGCTCGCTTGGCAATGAGACAGCCGGTGACACATACGGGAAGCTGGCATTCATTCTGACTGCCGTGGCAAGCCGAAAAGTCTCATGCCAGGTGCCGAACCTGGCAAAGAATTCTTCAAGCTCGCCGTAGTACTGGCCGTCCAGGCTGGACAGGTTCATATTGGTAATAGCCAGTTGCTGCCCGGTCTCTACCAGCGTTGGTGTTAACAACAGGGAAGGTCTCCACCCCGCCCGTTCACCTTCAGCTAATTCCGCAAAAGAAAGGTCGAGCGTGCGCCAATGCGATTCGAGCACGCGGCCGCGGTCCATAGCGACCGGTGCAGGCCACAATGTCGAGAAAATGTCGCGCTGCACCAACTGTTGCATGACTGGAGAGAGGGTGTCTCTGGAAATCGGAAACGCGGTCGGATGTATGCCACTGCGGCGGCTGAGCAGTATGTCTTGCCGTAAACGTTCGACAACCGATGGCGGTTCTGCGGTTGCCATTTTGCCTCGAAGGGCGACGTAATAGGCCGCGCCGACCATACCGCCGGAGGCCCCCGTAACCAGCCGGATTGCGCTGCTAAAACCGTGCAGCGGACCATCTTGCTGGCTAGCGGTCTGCAGTTCATCAAGCACCACCGCCGTCCAAAATGCGGCACGGTAGGCGCCACCCTCGGTGGAAACCACCACTAGTCTAGGCTTTTGCTGCTGCGGCGCCTGGCCGGCGTAGTTGCGCCATGCCTTGAGCGCTTGCAATGGCTCAATCAGCCCAGCCGGTCTTAAATCCTCTGTCTTTGCATTTAAATGAATACGTCGATTAGCAGCGTATGCCGATTCGCCGCTGGTGGTCGCGAAACCCGGAAAAGTGTATTTGTAAGGACGGCTATTGCCAAACACGATAACGGCGACGATCAACAGCACGACGGCCCAACGGGCCACGGGCCGCAGCCACATGAAATTGAAATAAAGTAGGGTGACCCAGCCAATCAGCATCAGAATAGCCACTGGCGGGATGATGATGCGTGAAATTGTCACGAACCCAAGTAGCAGCAATTGCATGACGGTGAACATGAGAAAAGCGCCATGCACTTCGCGATCGGATGTGGTCAGTTCCTGCGTGCTGTGTTTTCCATACCGCGTATGGCAGGCCAGCCAACTCACCAACCAGCTAACCCAGCGCCAGCGGTTGATCCGTGGCGCAAGCCGGTGACCCAGGCCGATCAGCGCGATGGAAAGCAGATAACCAATGCCCACGCCAAGCAGCGCGAGTGCAATCTCTCGCCAACCGTGGGCCAGACTTTGGTAGCGTGGAAATATTACCGCCGCCAGCAAAAACAGCACAAAGGGCATGCCATGCGTAGTAATAAAGCGCCGGTGCGCGGCCTCGCCCGGCCGCTCCCGCGGATCTTCTTCGGCAAACTCGGTAAGCCGAATAAACGTCCAGATAATCGCCAGCATAATGGTCGAGGCGGCGAGCGAAAGCACCAGCGGGCTGTTCAATAAGGGCGTGACAGCCGGAAATTTACCCAGTGTGATCAGCCCATGCTGGTAGATCTCGTAGTCGTCCCGAAACAGTTTTGGCACGCCGAAGCTGGAGGCGACAATCCCATACAAGGTCAAACAGACAAACAGGAATAATAGAAACAGGAACCAATGACGCGCCAGCCGTGTGATCAGCGTCGGTGAGTCAGGGAAAAGTTTGGCCAATCGCCAGTGCCACCAACCAACGATTACGCTGCAAACGAAAATTGCTATGGCAAACATGCCTTCTCTCACGGGGTAGCTTGTATCGTTAGTATTTCGCTATCGCACGAATAATATAAGGAACGGGTTAACCGCGAAATTGTGACTTATTGCCCGTCTATTCGATCGCCCCGAGCATAGCGTACTTCTTCAAATGCGCACGTAGTTGATGATAAGTTAAACCTAAAGCTGCCGCCGCCTTGCGTTGATTAAATTGATTTTCTTGCATGGCTTTCTGCAGCCAGATCATTTCCTGCTGCTTCATTTTCTCTTTCAAGTCTATCGGCAA
>JBBKXJ010000271.1:0-3168 GCA_037969395.1 Pseudomonadales bacterium | reverse complement strand
ATTGGCTGTTCAAGCTTATAATATTCGGCTGCGTTCACGTTTCCCAGGAGACTGCGATACGTTCACTGAGGTAAAACTATGGCAGTCGACGCTACAGACAATAACACAGCATTTTCTCTCATCCGCGACGTCATCGATCTGGGACATGTTGCGCGTTTGCAGATCGTTATCATTTGCGTATCGCTGGTTTTGAATATGCTTGACGGATTCGACGTGACGGCGATGGCGTTTACCGCGCACAGCATCGGCGAGGACCTGCTGATCTCGCCCGATCGGCTCGGCATCGTGTTCAGCGTCGCCCTGGCCGGTATGATGATCGGCGCGATGTTTATCGCGCCCCTTTCGGACAGCATCGGTCGGCGGAAAATGATTCTGACCTGCGTGACTGTGATCGGTGTCAGCATGTTCGCGACGGGGTACTCCACCTCGCTTTGGCACATGATTATACTGCGCCTCATAACGGGTCTCGGTGTGGGCGGCATGCTGGCCAGCCTGGCGGCCATTACCTCCGAGTATACACCGGAAAAATACCGTAGTCTGGCCGTGGTGAGTGTCACAGCCGGTTACCCCCTGGGCGCAAGCGTGGGCGGTTTTATTGCCGCGCCCATGATTCCTGCGTATGGTTGGGAGAGCGTCTTTTTTGCGGGCGGTGCCGCCACTCTGCTGATGGTAATAGCCGTGTATTTTCTGGTGCCGGAATCGCTGCAATATCTGCTGGCTAAACGACCGAACAATGCCCTGCAACAAGTAAATCGCATTATGACTCGGCTTAACCGACCGGAGCTTAAGGAGCTTCCCGAGGTACATGCGTCACAGCACAAGGCAAGGGCTAATGTCGCAAGCTTGCTAACCGCAGACCGACGCAAGCAAACCATCATGTTATGGACGACTTTCTTCTTTTGTTTTGTATGCCTTTACTTTCTGATGAGCTGGGTACCAAAATTGGTCATCAGTGCAGGGTTGTCAGAAGCGACCGGAGTTTATGCCGCCGTTGCCTTCAACGGTGGTGGGGTGATTGGCATCGTGACGCTGGGTTGGTTAGCTGCCCGCTTCAAACTGTCGAACCTTATTGGTTCGTTTTTAACAGTGGCGGCACTGGGGATGGTTACCTTTGCGTTGGCTTCCGGCATCAATCACCTTATTCTATACTTGGCATTCATCGGCTTTTTCCTTCAGTCCGGGTTCACTGGCCTGTATGCGGTGGCGGCCAAAATATACCCTACTGAAGTACGCACCACCGGTCTGGGTTGGGCTATTGGTCTGGGTCGATTTGGGGCAGTAATCGGGCCCTACGTTGGGGGTGTGCTCATCGCCATGAATGTATCAATGGAAACCAATTTTATTCTGTATTCAGTGCCCCTGTTGGTAAGCGGGTTATTGGCCTACACATTGTCAGTGAAATGATTGCCGAGCCGGTTACCTTGAATAGTTCAGTTGTTTTACAGAGGTGGCGGCCTTTTCAATGTCGGCGCGCTCAAACGGCACGGGCTTGTACTTGAACGATGAAAACATTTGCATTTGATCCGCGTAGTGCGGCGACATTTTCTCGTGGGCACCGATATAACCCGATTGCCCCGGTGGAATCACATCGTAGCCTTCGATTGATCCTCCTCGCGCTATAAACAGACTGCTTCCACTGCCTCTGTTCACATATGCCGGAAGCTCCTGTGCCACGCCAGGCAATGCCTGCGGTACGCCGCGGAAGTTAAACGCCTGCCATTGCATGGGGTGGGCGGCATTGAAAATGAAGCTGGCCCGATCAGCCCGTGACCAGGTGTAACTCCATAGATCTATGCTAATCCAGTCTTCGCGAGGTCAATTGTCCAGTTCGCGATATAGCTATGCAAAGAGCTGGATTGCCAGCGTTCCCGGAAACAATTACTGGAATAAGCAGGCCGAAGGATACCTCCCTGACAGCGAGTAAGTAATTAGTTGATAGCATCTCAGAGTATTCGCAGAAGGTGTATTAGCTCCGGGTTTTCAGCACAAACAGCTTGTCGACCTGCATATCTTCAATCGTGAAGGGGATGCCGCCTACTGCCAGACCGGAATGACGCAGGCCCGCGAATGGCATGGCATCGTGGCGGAAAGCGGTATGGTCATTCACCATGACCGCAGCCGCGTCCAGCTTTTGATAAGCCTCGAAGGCACGATCAATATCCTGCGTGAATACGGCGGCCTGAAACGCCAGGTCCAAACTGTTAGCGCGAGCTATCGCCTCGTCAATATTGCGGTAAGCATACAGGCACACTACCGGGCCGAATATTTCCTTACTGCTCACAGCGCATTCAGCTGGCGGTTCGAGCAGCAGTGTTGGCTGATAACAATTGTTAGGCAACACTGCTCCGCCGGCCAGCAAGGTAGCCCCCGCCTCGACAGCCTCCTGTACCCAGCGGGCGACGCGCTCGACTTCGGCGGGGCGAATAAGGGGGCCAAGTTCGGTTTTTTCATCCAAAGGGTCGCCAACGCGTAACGGTTGCACCCGCGCCGTCAATTTTTCCGCCAGTTCATCCAGCAGCCGTTCGTGCACGAATACCCGTTGCACAGACACGCATACTTGACCCGAATGGTAGTAACCGCCTTTCAGTAAACTGGGAACGACTTTATTCAGGTCTGCTGTCTCGTCGATAATTACCGGCGCGGCACCCCCGTGCTCCAGCGCGCAGCGCGTGCCGGCGGCAAGTTTCGAGCGCGGCATCCAGCCAACTTTAGCGCTGCCGATAAAACTGAAAAAGCCCACACGCACGTCGCTGACCAATGCGGTAGCCAATTCGATTGCCTGCGGCACCAACACCTGACACCAGCACTCGGGCAAGCCTGCTTCTCGTAACAAACGCGCAAAGTTAAAGCAGAACAAAGTGTTCAAATAGTGAGTCGCCAAGGGGGTTAGCCGCAATGCGCATTTCCGAAGGCATAGCAGGACTGATCTTGCCCACTACCACCAGAGCGCGCAATGTTAACAAGTAGCGCTCGAAAAAATAATTGCGTATATTTGCGTGTAGAAACAATGCAGCCGGAGCAACAATGCACTTGACTGAGCCCTATGACGTAAACAATATCTTCGCCAAAATTCTGCGCCACGAGGCACCCGCGATTCGAGTTTACGAAGATGATATGACACTGGCTTTTATGGACATCATGCCCCAGTTGCCAGGCCATGTTCTGGTG
>JBBKXJ010000270.1:0-11484 GCA_037969395.1 Pseudomonadales bacterium | reverse complement strand
CGACGACGAAGCAGAACCTGGCATACCGGCGCCTGGCATCGATGCGGACGCTCCCGGCATAGATGGAGAGCCGCCAGACTGGCCGCCCGGCATGGACGGCGCGCCGGACGCGCCGCTTGAACCGGAACGTGAAGCGCTGGATGAACTGGAAGAGCTTGCTGAACTCGATGAGCTCGACGAACTGGAAGAAGAGCTTGACGAACTCGGGGGGCTCGGCGGACTGGAAGAAGAGCTTGAACTACTACTTGATTTGCACCCCGCCAATAACGCAATGGCCACTGCGACTACGCAGCAATACACAAAGCCTTTTGATTTGAACATGATCTAGCCCTTTTTGGCTGGTTTGTTGGGGTCAACTTCAAACCGGTAGCGGTAACGCAGATCTTCTGTTGCAACCGCTGCGCCGTTTTCGAAGCGGGGCCGGAACACGGTTGATTTTAGATTGACCAGCGCCCGTCGGCGTATCGACTTTTTCGCCGCGCTGGTGTCAATAATCTCTGCCCGGCGCGCCGTACCGCTTGCGGTGATATCCACATTCACAAGTACATAACCCATTTCGCGTTCTTTTTTTGAGTCGTCGAAGTAATCAAAATAGGCGTTGTTAAAATCTGGCAAAGCCACCGGGGTGCCGAAGGTTCTTTTGAGTACGCTGGCAAATTCGGGCTTGGCGGCCAACATGGCATAGGCCTGGCTGTAGGCAGCATAAGCAGACTGATTTTTATGGAACATCAAGTACCAGTCGCCAAGCTGAGCCAGCGCTATAGCATGCGCCTCTGGCGGTGCATTCTCATTGTTTGCGTACACGGCGATAGAGCTTTTAATCGCGCGCACCCCCGCGCCAAAGCCGCTCTGAATGTGCACTACTTTTCTATAGCTCTCATCTTCCTCGCTGTCTCTCAGGCCCATCGGCTCGCTTTGTTGATACAGGGCGAGGTAGTAATCCGCTATAGAGCGGCCACGGTACTGTTCGGCCAGACGCAGATCGGCGTTACCAAAATTGACTTCAATAATACTGGCGGCACGGTTAAACAGCGCACGTGCGGCGACCAGATGCTGCAACGGATTGGCGTCGATATTCTGGATAAAGGCGTACAAATGCCAGCGGCTCAGTTTGGATAACACGGGCAGCAGCGCCGGGTCGTCAGGCTGCAACGTTCGCAAGCTGAGTTGCATTAAAAAATGATGGCGGTCATCCACTTCCTGCCACTCGCCGATAGAGGCGTGGCTGAAGATCAAGCGCTCCAGAATGGGTGCAACACCGGGATTGTACAAACCGCCATTGATGCGATTAACGTGCAAGGCTTGCTTCAGCGTTTTGATGGCGCCTTCGTGCTGCCCTAGCTGCTGCTGGACCAGGCCAAGGTCGAGCAGCGCTTCCGCAAATTGATTATCGTAAGCGCCGAACTCGCTATGTAGCTTGTCGACCCGCTGGCTGTACAGGTCAAATCTGCGTCGCGCAGCCGATTTATCATCGATCTTGGGAGGGGGTGATTTGTTGGCTGCGCGTTGCTGCGAGCGCACAGATTTCGCTGCAGCAGCGGTTGACACGGCATTTCCCGGCTCTGTAGCTGCGGCAAATTGGGTATTGACAACGAGGCAGATCAATAGATATAGCGATGCCCGGACCGCTTCCGCCGGTCGTTGGCTAAGCCGTGCATTACTGGAACTTCTCACGGGCAGCATGATTATTTTCCGACCAACTCAATAGTAGGACCACAGTTGGAATTCAACGTTCCCGCGCATACCAACAGCATCGCTGATTGCTGCGCGCAAACGCTTGAGCAATTATGCCAGCATTGCAACGCCGGTTGTAGCACAGTTTCAGCCGGCTTGATTATCGATCAGATTACTCTCCTTGCGGCAAATAATCCGCGAACTTCCTGATCACATCGCCTATTTGTTGATCGCTCAATATAATGGGGTCACCGACTGATTTTGCCTGCAGATATATTCCCGCGCAGAATTCAAGCTGTTCGGTGAGCCCATAGGCATAGTCTATATTGGGCCCGGCAGTGAGCGCGCCGTGACTCTCCAGCAATACCGCATAACCGCCCTCGAGATGCCTGACTGTCGCCTCGGCCAACTCGGCGGAGCCGAAAATCGAGTACGGCACGCACGGCACAGTTGCCCGCCCGGACATGGCAAGCATATAGTGCACGGCCGGCAGCTCCCAGCCCAATACAGCCATAGTTGTAACGTTAGGCGCATGGGTATGCACCACGGCGTTGATGTCGTGCCGCTGTTTGTAGCAGTTAAGGTGCATTGCGTATTCACTCGACGGGCGATACTTGCCCTCAACCAGCTGGTGGTCCAAATCCATTACAACCACCTCTTGCGCGCCAATATTATCGTACGCCATGCTACTCGGGCTCATGGCAGCAAGGCCCTGCGCGCGATTGTAAATACTGATATTGCCGCTGCTGCCGGGCGTTAAGCCCGAGCGGCCGAGTCGTTGACAATAACTGGCGACAGCAGCACGTTCCTGTTCGAGTAACATGACAGTCGTTCCCGGCAATGGTGCCGGCCTAGAATAACACGCGCCGTTACGGCAACTGTTATTTGTCGCACTCCCCTGGCCGACATTTATCCGTTACCATACCGGCAAATCCTTGCTGGTAGTTACCAATGGCAGTACCACCGCTATTTTCAGTGCAAGCCACGGTTCGCCCGGAATGGATAGATTTTAACGGCCATATGAATATGGGTTTTTATGCCGTCGCTTTCGATTATGTTAGTACCGATGCCTACTTCACCCATTTGGGCTTAACGGCCGAGTGGTTTAACGTGGAACAGAAATCTACGTTCACGCTGGGCATGAATATTGATTATATTCAGGAGGTGTTCGCGGGTGATCGACTGCGTTTTACCACTCAGCTGATGGATTACGATCACAAGCGCCTGCACTACTTCCACTTTATGTATAACGTCGACAAAGACTATCTTGCCGCTGTGAATGAATGCCTGACCATGTACATTGATATGCGCACCAGGCGCAGCACAAAATTCTCAGAGGCGCAGCTGGCGCGTTTTGCGCAAGAATTGCAGCAGGACACACAGCATGGCGTACCGGCTGCGTTTGGCAGAAAGCTGGGAATACGACGTTGAAACAGCAGGTGTTCATACAGTAACAGGAGACTGCGAATGAAAATCCATCAGCCGTCATTTACTGTTGGGATAGAAGAAGAGTATCTACTGGTTGATCGCGAGACCAGGAAACTGGTCAGCGACCCTCCGTCTTCTATTATGCAGGAATGCGCCGCTGTGTGCGGTGATCAGGTTAGCCCTGAATTCTATCGCTCGCAACTGGAGGTAGGCACACGTGTGTGCCAGACGGTAAGCGAGGCACGCATGCACCTTGCCGAGTTACGGCAAGCAGTTAACGCCGTGGTTGCGCAGCATGGCATGGCCATTATTGCGGCATCATCGCATCCTTTCTCTGCATGGCTGGAGCAAAAGTATACGCCGACGCCGCGCTATACCGAGCTGGAGCACGATTTGCAAAGTGCCGTGCGACGTTTAGTGGTGGGCGGCATGCACATTCACGTCGGTATCGATGAAGATGAACTGCGTATCGATTTGATGAACCAGCTCAGTTATTTTTTGCCACATTTTCTTGCGTTGAGTTGCTCTTCGCCCTTTTGGGAAGGACAAAACACTGGCCTCAAGTCGTATCGCATGACGGTTATCGAAAACCTGCCGCGTACCGGCCTGCCAGAACGGTTTCGCAGCTACGGTGAATATCAGCGCCACGTCGATATGCTGATACACGCCGGTCTGATCGAAGACGCCACCAAAATCTGGTGGGATATTCGCCCCAGCGCGCGCTACCCGACGCTGGAATCACGCATCACGGATATATGCACCAGCATCGACGATGCCGCGACGCTGGCAGCGTTGAACGTGTGCACCTTGAGCATGCTACACCGACTACGGCGCAATAATCAGCGCTGGCGCACCTACGCACCGATGTTAATTAACGAAAACCGCTGGCGTGCCATGCGCTACAGTTTCGATGAGGGGCTGGTCGACTTCGGTCGCGCCGAAGTTGTGCCGATGATCGAATTGGTCGAAGAGTTGATCGAGGTGCTAAGCGAGGACGCAGAGCGCCTCGACTGTATGGACGAACTGCTCAATGCGCGCAATATTTTGCGCCGCGGCACCAGCGCGCACCGACAGATTGAGGTATACAATGCCGCCACTGATGCCGGTGTCAGCCACGATGCTGCCTTGTGCGCTGTGGTCGACTACCTGGTTGAGGAGACCAGTGCCAACCTGTAACTGAATATTCGCGACTGAAGTCGCTGCCACGACTTACTGCGCCGTTGCGAGCGGTACTAAATCGCGAATAGCTAGTTCGTTAGCTTGAAGTGAAGCCAAACTGCCAGCTACCATGGCGACTGGTATCGCTTACAACCAACCCGGGACAATGCACGCATGAAAGCACTGGTAAAGAAAAACGCAGCGCCTGGCCTATGGCTCGAAGATGTACCAGAGCCACGGATCGGCATTAATGATGTGCTGATCAAAATCATGCGCACCGCCATTTGTGGCACCGACATGCACATTTACAACTGGGATGCCTGGGCGCAAAAAACCATTGTGGTGCCGATGGTTGTGGGCCATGAGTTCGTCGGTGAAATTGTCGAGGTGGGCGCCAACGTTAACGATTTTCATGCCGGTCAGATTGTATCGGGCGAGGGCCACGTGGTGTGTGGCCGCTGCCGCAACTGCATGGCGGGGCGGCGTCACCTGTGTGCGCATACCAGCGGCATCGGCGTTAATCGCGCCGGCGCGTTTGCCGAATACCTGTCATTACCGATGGCCAACGTGTGGGAGCATCGCGACGGCATAGACCTCGACGTTGCCGCCTTATTCGATCCGTTAGGCAACGCTGTGCATACGGCACTACAGTATGACCTGCTTGGAGAAGACGTGCTAATCACCGGCGCCGGTCCTATCGGCGCTATGGCGGCGGCCGTGTGCCGCCATGCCGGCGCGCGTCACGTCGTGATCACCGATCTGAATCCACAGCGGCTGGAATTGGCGGCCACCTTAGGCGCTACCTGCACTGTTGACGCCCGTTCAGAAACACTGACTGACGTTCAGAAAAAGCTGGGTATGTACGAGGGCTTCGATGTTGGTCTGGAGATGTCGGGCTCCGCCGCCGGCCTGCGCGATTTGCTGGCGAACATGTGCCACGGCGGTAAAGTGGCGCTGTTAGGTATTCCCAGCGAAGACGTCGCTATTGATTGGAATACTGTTATTTTCAATATGCTAACGCTGAAAGGCGTGTACGGCCGCGAGATGTATGAAACCTGGTACAAAATGTCGGTGATGGTGGAAACCGGGCTGAATATCGCGCCGGTGATTACTCATCGTTTACCTTTCACCGAGTTTCAGCAAGGCTTTGATGTGATGTCATCCGGTGCTGCCAGTAAAGTGATTTTGAATTGGAGCTAAAATAATGTACGGCAAAATTCAACAGCATTTGAGTAACGAACTGGATGCTATCGAGAGCGCCGGTTTTCTAAAGCGCGAACGCGAAATCACCACCCCGCAGGGGGCTTACGTAGGAGTCGGCAGCGGTAGCAAGGTACTGAACCTGTGCGCCAACAATTACCTGGGGCTGGCGCAGCATCCGGAGGTGAATGCCGCCGCTCAGCAAGGCCTGGCCGACTACGGCTTTGGCATGGCCTCGGTGCGCTTTATCTGCGGCACGCAAACCATACACAAGCAGTTGGAAGCCAGGCTCAGCAAATTTTTGGGTATGGAAGACAGCATTCTCTACCCTTCCTGCTTCGACGCCAACGGCGGCCTGTTTGAGACATTGCTCGGTACAGAAGATGCCGTGATTTCAGACGAACTCAATCACGCCAGTATTATCGACGGCATTCGGCTTTGCAAGGCACAGCGGTATCGCTATCACAACAACGACATGGCTGACCTGGAGGCGCAGTTGCAGGCAGCCGATGCAGCCGGTGCGCGTTTTAAACTGATCACCAGCGACGGCGTTTTCTCCATGGATGGCACAATCGCGCGGCTTGACGAAATTTGTGATCTTGCGGAAAAATACGACGCGCTGGTTCATTTCGACGACTGTCACGCCACCGGTTTTATTGGCAGCCATGGTCGCGGCACCCATGAATATCGCGATTGTATGTCGCGGGTTGATATTACCACCGGCACCCTGGGTAAGGCGTTAGGAGGAGCCAGCGGCGGTTACACCAGCGCGCGTAAGGAAATTGTCGAATTGCTGCGACAGCGATCGCGGCCGTATTTGTTTTCCAACACCATACCCCCCACCGCCGTTGCCGGTGCCTTGAAAGCGATTGATCTGGTTTCTAGCTCAAATGCATTACGCGACACGCTGCGTGACAATACCGCTTACTTTCGCAGCGGTCTGGAGCAAGCGGGTTTTACGCTGCTGCCGGGCGAGCACCCCATCGTACCGGTGATGCTAAATGACGCGGCTGCCTGCAGCAAATTTGCCGACGCCCTGCTGCAGCTGGGAGTCTATGTGATCGCGTTTTCCTATCCCGTGGTGCCGAAAGACAAGCCCCGGGTACGCACCCAAATGTCGGCCGCCTTGACGCGCGAGGATGTGGATTTTGCGCTGGAGGCTTTTGCCAGGGCAAAAGCACAGGTGGGAGAAGAGTACTTCAAACGCTAGTAAGTGAAAAACTGCCGCAAGGTGATCTGCGTTTGAGTTGTCATTCCTGACTCTCCACTTGCATGGCTACCACTGCAGCGCCTCGGATTTCGCCTCGTTGTCGGCTCGCGCATGGCCCGCAAGCTCTGCTTCGGTCTGGTCCGACGCTTGCTCTTGCGGCCGCGCGATAGCCTGCCGCTGTTGTTGCTCGTCTTGATCGTTGAAATACTCGTCAAATTTCGCCTGCGCCTGCGCGCCGAACAGGATCTCGCAGGCTTCCATCAGGCCAGGGGATTTTTTGATATCTCCTTTGCGCACTACCAGCGCGATCTTGGAGCGGCGACGTAAAAAGTCCTCCAGTTTCGTAATCATCTCGCGGTGTGCCGCCTGCTGGATTTCGCAGCGCGTATATTCGGTGCCATGGATCAGGATTTCCGCTTGCGTGGGGTCTTCGCGAATCTTCTCCAGCAGGCCGATGGCCGCGAGGGCGTAGCGCCGCCATAGCCGGGTGCTCAATTTCTCGGTCGACTCCGGTGAGGTATAACCGTCGAGATCCATCAGTCGGGCCTGGTGATAGAATTCCTGTTCCACCGCAGCCGGCGGCTCGCCGTACCATTTGTAATCAGGATAATCGCTTTCGATACCCATGCCGCTTACCAGATCACAAATTTCATTACCCACGTTCAGGCAATCGGTCAGCTTGCCGCCGAAGATGCTGATATGGGCGTTTTCGTGATCGGTATCGACAGCGTGCTTACGCGACAAGTGCAGAAAATCGCGGCTGCCGCCTTCTTCTGCCTTGATCGCCAGCGGTCTCACTCCGCAACGGGTGGCGATAATGTCGGCTTCGGTAAGGGGTTTATCCAGCTTTAGACGCTTATTGATATTTTCCAGTACAAAATTGACATCGTCGTCGCTGACTTCGACAGCGGGTGATTCGACCCGTGTGTCGGTAGTACCTATGCAGGTTCTGGCGCCCATGGGAATCACGAAAAACAGTCGTCCGTCGTCGGCAAAGAACGCCAAAATGCGCCGATTGGGGGTAAGTCGATCGACAATTAAATGAATGCCTTTAGAAAACGCGTGATGATGTTGCGTTTTCTGGCCGACCAAACCGTTGTGCTGGTCCACCCAGGGGCCGCAGGCGTTAATCAACACTTTGGCGCGTATGTCGAACTCACCGCCGTCGATTACGTCTTTGCCCTTCACCGTCCATATGCCGTCTGCTCTACTGGCACCCAGCGATTCAACGTAGTTGGCGGCGACGCAGCCGCGGCTTAGCGCGGCGCGGATAAAGTTAAACACAAAGCGTGCGTCGTTGTCGTGCAAGTAGGCATCGGAGTATTCAAACCCGCCAATGCTGTTGTCGGTATTGATGATGCTCTCTTCTTTTTCAATGTCCCCGCGGGAAAACAAACTCGGAATTTTTGTGAAACAGCTGCCCATAAACCAATACAGCCAGGTGCCCGCCCACAGGTACATAGGGTGATAACGAAAGCCTTTGGTAATGGTGGTTAGAAAGCGTATCTCCTGCACCGTTGAAGGGAAATTTTCGATCAGGTGGTTGCGGCTTTTGCACAACTTCCTGACCAGGCCAAAGTCATAGGTCTCCATATATTTGATGCCACCCCAGGCCAGATTCGACGAGTGCATACTGGTCTGGCCGGCGAAATCACCGCGGTCGATAAGCGCTGTTTTCAAGCCCTTGCCGGCCAGCGCAGCCGCCGACACGGCACCATTAATGCCGCCGCCTATAATCAATACGTCGTAGGTGGTTTGCGGCAGTTTATCGAGATTACTTTCGCGTAGTTGCATAGTCAGTTTGCCTCATAAATCACTGCCTGAGCGTAATCGTCAATCACAACGTTGGATCACCCTCGCGCCAGGCCTTCAATAGTTCTTCGTAGTCTACCGTTTCGCCCTGCCCCTCCTCGTCTTCGAGTTTGGGTTTGGGAGCGCCGGGCCTATCCAGCCAGATCTGTGGTGCAACGGGTTCGCTTACTTGTGGCTCGCAGCGCTGCATCTTGCCGATCTGCTGTAGCCGCGCCAGGAAGGCGTCCTGAGCGGTTGCCAGTTCGTCCATGACTTCCTGCGGAGTGCCCCGGTTCTGCACGGCCGCAGAGATGCGCGTCCACCATAGCTGAGCGAGTCGCGGGTAGTCGGGCACGTTAGGGCCGGTTGGTGTCCAGGCCTTGCGCGCCGGGCTGCGATAGAACTCGACCAGCCCACCAAGCCGACCAGCGGCTTCTGACATTGCCTTCGAGTTGAGATCGCTGTTGCGGATTGGTGTCAGGCCTACCAGCGTCTTTTTCAAAGACACAGTTTTGCAGGTAGTGAACTGGGCGTAAAGCCAGGCCGCTTGCCGACGCGGCACCGGTGTGCTGTTCATTAGCGTCCAGGCGCCACAGTCCTGGTAGCCCAGTTTCATCCCCTCTTGCCAGTACGCGCCGTGGGGTGAGGGGGCTACCCGCCACTTCGGCGTACCGTCGGCGTTGACCACCGGCAAACCCTTCTTCAGCAGGTCGGGGGTAAAGCCGGTATACCAGAAAATCTGCTGCGCGATTTGACCCCGCCCGGGAAATGGCCCGGATTGGGAGAAATCCATTTTCATGGCCTGCGGCGGTGCGAATTGGCGCAGCCACTCGAGGTATTTACGCAGCGCGTAGACGGCGGCCGGGCCGTTAAGCGCGCCACCGCGGCTAACGCTAGAGCCGACGGCATGGCAGTCTTCGACCCGAATGCCCCATTCGTCCACCGGGCTACCGTTAGGAAAGCCCGGGTCACCCACGCCGGCCATCGATAACCAGGCGTCGGTAAAACGCCAGCCGAGATCGGGGCTGCTTTTGGCATAGTCCATATGGCCGTACACGCGCTTGCCGTCAAGATTCTTCACATGATTGGAGAAGAAATCTGCAATGTCTTCGTAGGCCTTCCAATTGACCGGCACGCCGAGTTCATAGCCGTAGCGGGCGCGAAAATCCTTGCGCAAATCGGGTCGCTGGAACCAGTCGTAGCGAAACCAGTAAAGGTTGGCGAACTGTTGATCGGGTAGCTGATATAACTTGCCGTCGGGGCCGGTGGTAAAACTCAGCCCGATAAAATCTTCCAGGTCCAGAGTCGGCAACGTAAACGCGGCTCCTTCTCCGGCCATCCAGTCGCTTAGTGGCACGGCGGTATCGTAGCGATAGTGGGTGCCGATAAAATCCGAGTCATTGACGTAGGCGTCGTACAGATTGCGACCGCTGCGCATCTGCTGTTCGATGCGCTGCACCAACGTGCCTTCGCTGACAACATCATGGACCACTCTGATGCCGGTAATTTCGCTGAACGCGCGCGCCAGGAAGCGCGACTCGTACACATGCGTGGGAATAGTTTCCGAGGCAACGTAAATCACCTGGCCGCGAAACGGCGCAGCGGCCTTGATGAAGAATTCCATCTCCAGCATCTGCTGCTCGAAGGACAGCGTCGAGGGCTTAAATTCGCCCAGCACCCAACGTTTGGCAGCCGCGCGACGGGTACCGCTGATCTGCGCCTGCGCCGGCAACGCCGCCATTAGCCCTAGCGCGGCGGCAGTGTGCAGGAAATATCGCCGCTTAAAACCGTGGCGATGGTCGGGATGCGGTTCAACTGGCATGGCGTCCTCCATCACTGGTCACGAATTAGCGGAAGTTAATATTGCTGGGATCCTGCAAAACGAGATAGAGCAACGCCGCCAGCGTGCCGCCAATCAACGGACCGACCACGGGAATCCACGCATAACCCCAATCGCTGTCGCGTTTGCCACCCGGCATCGGCAGAATGGCGTGTATAATGCGCGGGCCGAGATCGCGGGCCGGATTGATTGCATAGCCGGTGGTGCCGCCGAGGCTCAAACCCAACGCCAGCACCAGTAACCCCACCGGCAGCGCATCCAGCGCGCCGAGTCCGAATACTGAAACCGCCAGGAACAGCACGGCAAATACTAATACGAAAGTGCCGATAATTTCGGATATAAGATTGTCGATGGGGCTTCTAATACCCGGCGCGGTGCAGAATGTCGCCAATTTCAGATCCTTATCCTCGGTGACGGCATAGTGCGGCCGATACGTTAACCAGACCAGAAACGCCCCGATAAACGCACCGATGAATTGTCCCGCTACGTACACAGGCACCTGCGCCCATTCAAATTTTCCGGCAATGGCCAATCCCACGGTCACCGCCGGATTAATATGGGCACCGCTAAACGCAGCGACAGTAAACACCGCCACGAACACGGCCATGCCCCAGCCCCAGGTGATCACGATCCAGCCGGAGTCCTGGCCTTTGGTGCCATGTAAAACCACATTGGCGACTACGCCGTTGCCCAGCAGTATCAGTAACGCGGTGCCGATTATTTCACCAATAAATGGAGTCATGGTTTATTCCTCGTCTGCCTCTTCCCACGCTTTGGATCGCTCTACCGCTTTTTGCCAGCGTTTATACAACTTCTCACGTTTGTCGGGATTTTTGCCAGGCTTATAGCACTGGGCCAACTTCCATTTTGCGTCCAGCTCGTCACGGCTTTCCCAAAAGCCGGTCGCCAGGCCGGCCAGGTAGGCGGCCCCCAACGCCGTGGTGTCCGTAATCCGCGGTACCTGCACTGGCACGTCCAACATGTCGGCCTGGAACTGCATTAAAAACGAGTTGACCGACGCACCGCCGTCGGCGCGCAGTTCCTTGAGCTTGATGCCCGACTCTTCTTCCATGGCTTTGACCACATCGCAGGTCTGGTAGCACATGGCTTCTAGCACCGCGCGAACAACATGCGCGCGCGAAGTACCGCGTGTGACGCCGAATAGCGCACCACGCGCATAGGG
>JBBKXJ010000269.1:0-12553 GCA_037969395.1 Pseudomonadales bacterium | reverse complement strand
ATGGCGGTTTTTCTGGTGCGCATCGAAACAGATTTTGCCGAACATTATGAGAATCTGTACAACGCTATCCGCGAAGGTGAAGCGTTGGACCATATTTACTTTTTGAAAGATCAAATGGTGTACTCCATCCGCCAGGGCATTCTCGAAGTGTTCAAAGTGCAGGGGGTGACCGTAGTGCTGATATTTTTATGGGCGCCGGATATTCTCGACCTGTTAGGCATCTCGCGATACTACCTGCCGCTGTTCTATATCGACCTGGTTGGCGTTAGCGTGCAGGTACTGTTGATGTCGATAATGAACGTCTATTTTTATCTCGACAGACGCGGCATCGTGCTGGTGTTGAATATTCTATTTTTCGTCCTTAACCTGCTGATGACGCTCGGTACGCAAATGCTAGGCCCGAGCTACTTCGGCTACGGTTTTGCTGGCTCGATTACCATCACCACTTTCATCGGCTTTGTTATATTAAATCGCACCCTTGAAGATTTGGAGTACGAGACATTTATGTTGCAGAAATAGCGTACAATTTGGTCACATGGCCAACAGAATAGACGTTGTGGACCGCTCGTGTTCGCCAACAAGCAAGATTATATTGTTTCGATCATTGTTTCGCGGTCGCGACGACGTTTACCCCCGCCGCTTTGAAAGTCACAACACCGGCAAAAAGGGTTATCAGCCAGCGTGTGGTAACGAGTGGGTGCGTGGCTTGTGCCGAAAGCCCGTTATCAAATGTAGCGCCTGCTCTAACCAGCGATTCCTGCCGGTTACCGACAAGGCCGTAAGCTGGCATCTCACCGGTAAGGACGACACTGGGCAAGATTTTGTCATGGGCGTGTACCCCCTGCTGCGCGATGAAACCTGTTTCTTTCTGGCCATGGATTTTGATAAGGCCGACTGGCAACAAGACGTGAGCAAGGTGATGCAAACCTTGCACAGGTTTGATATTCCGGCAGCAGTCGAGCGATCCAGATCCGGACGCGGAGGTCACGTCTGGGTGTTCTTCGAGCAGGCGATTCCAGCAGCGTTGGCCAGAAAGATGGGCGCGTTCATCCTCACGGAGACCATGCAGCAGCGTCCCGATGTCGGCTTGGACTCGTACGACAGGTTCTTCCCCAACCAGGATACGTTGCCCAAAGGGGGCTTTGGCAACCTTATCGCGTTACCGCTACAAAACGGACCGAGAGAACAGGGGAACAGCGTGTTTGTGGATGCCAGGTTCAACGCTTATCCAGATCAATGGGCATTTCTATCCTCGGTTCGGCGAGCCCCACAAAACGAAATCGAGGAACTGGCTCGCACGGCTGAACGGAAAGGAGGTGTCGTTGGCGTCGATTTCCCCGACGACGAGGCAACGGACTTTGCACCATGGACCGCGCCTCCGTCGCGGCGGCGCAAGGCAACTCCCATACCGGGCCCGCTGCCCAAAACCCTCGAGCTGACGCTAGGCAACGAAATTTACATTGCCAAGGCGGACCTGGTTCCCGGTCTGCGAAATCGCCTGCTGCGCAGCGCGGCTTTTCAGAATCCGGAGTTCTACAAAGCGCAGGCCATGCGGCTTCCCACCTATGGAAAGCCGAGAGTTATTGCCTGCGCCGAAGATTTCCCGTTACATATCGGTCTGCCACGCGGTTGTCTGGAAACTATTCAAACCTTGCTGGCAGACCTGAAAATTAAACCAGTCCTGAAAGACGAACGCTTTAGTGGAACGACGTTGGAGACAAGGTTCCTTGGTGAGTTACGGCCGGAGCAGGACGCGGCAGCAAACGCCATGGCAGAGTTCGAGACAGGCGTATTGGCGGCAACGACTGCGTTTGGCAAGACTGTAGTCGCGGCGAAGCTGATCGCGTTGCGTGGTGTGAACACGCTCGTGTTGGTGCATCGCCAGCAGTTGATGGAGCAATGGCTGGAGCGTTTGGCATCGTTCCTGGATATTCCGAGAAAGGAAATAGGTCGCATCGGCGGCGGTCGCAAGAATGCCCATGGCCGGCTGGACGTGGCGTTGATTCAGAGCATGGTTCGAAAAGGGGTTGTGAACGACCGGGTAGCAGACTACGGTCACTTGATAGTTGATGAATGCCACCACCTTCCCGCGTCCAGCTTTGAGCTGGTAGCGCGCAGGTCGAAAGCCAAATACGTGCTTGGGCTTTCAGCTACCGTTGCCCGCAAGGATGGTCACCACCCCATTATCACCATGCAGTGTGGTCCCATCCGCTACCGGGTCGATGCTCGCCAGCAAGCCATGGCGCGTCCGTTTGACCATTCCGTACTGGTGCGACCCACCGAGTTTCGAGCCAGCAGCGTGGATGAGCAAGACCAACGCGTGCAATTCAGCAAGTTGGTCGATTGTATCGTAACAGACGAGGCTAGAAACCGGCTCATCTGTGAAGATGTGGTCAAGGTGCTGGGGGAGGGTCGCTCTCCGCTTGTATTGACCGAACGAACGGAGCATCTGAGCAGGCTGGAGGAACGACTCGCTACCCAATGTGAACATCTCATCGTGCTGCAAGGCGGCATGGGTAAGAAAAAACTGACGGCAGCGCTTACCGCGTTGGCTACAATCCCGGATGACGCGGAACGCCTGGTGCTGGCAACGGGAAAGTTCATAGGAGAAGGCTTTGACGATGCGAGGCTAGACACACTGTTGCTTACCGTACCGGTATCCTGGCGCGGCACCATTGCCCAATATGCCGGGCGACTTCATCGTCTACACGACGGCAAGAATGAAGTGCGCATCTACGATTACGCCGATCTCAACGAACCCATGCTGGCGCGGATGTTCGACCGCCGTTGTAAAGGCTATGAGGCGATTGGTTACACTATCCAGCTACCCGCCAGCGCGGTACCGGGTTGGCCTGTAGATACGCCCTTGCCAATCGATCCCGCGTGGAAAAGAGACTATGCGGCTTCAATCCGGCGCCTGATACGCGATGGCGTAGACACCCCGCTGGCCGACCTGTTTGTTTGTGCGGTACATACCATAGCGGAGGATGCAGAGGGTGCGGATCGTGCGCGCTCCGCAACCGAGAAATTCCTGTACTGCAGGCTCGAGTCCATTAAGGAGACCAGCGGCAAGTTTCGTCTGAATGCTGTGTTGCCGATTGCCTTCGATGGATCGGGTTCGATGGAGGTCGATCTACTATTTGCCGAGGGCAAGATAGTCATCGAAGTGGACGGACCACAGCATTTGCACGATCCCGAGGCGTATCGACGCGACCGCCGCAAAGATTTGATGCTGCAGGAACACGGCTATTGCGTGGTTCGATTTCTGGCTGAAGATGTGGGCAAAACTCTCGATCATGTACTCGATACAGTTTTGCGCGTGCTGACCACTTGCAATCGACGAATTGAAACTCGCTAGCTGAGTCACTTAGTCTTCGCTCGATATTGGCAGACCCATCTGAAAAAAACGTAGCGGCGATTTTATTGCGATTGCCTGTTGATTTATTGCCAAGTGACTCTCGAAATCGGCACCACCGAGGCCGAGCGCGTTGTATCAGATTCCAGCCGATGCTGTCTCGACACAGTGAGTCATGGGCTTGTAGCGCATCGGCGAAGCAAGGGTAGTTTCACCCGAGTGTGAAACCCGGCCTCGTCACGCTCAAACTTCAATGTGCCGAAGTGGCGACGCACCACGTTGCTAGCGATGGTCAGCCCCAAACCGGTGCCGCCGGTTTCACGGTTTCGGGAGCTTTCGAGGCGCACATAGGGCTCCAGCACGCGTTTAATATCAGCTTCGGGGATACCGGGGCCAGCGTCGAGGATGTCGATGACGACGAAAGCGCTGCTCTGTGCATTGTTGTGTTCGCGACTCAAGCCGACTGTTGCGCGTTGACCGTACAGCACCGCGTTGTTTAACAGGTTACTAAAGGCACGGCGCAAGGCCACCGGTTGGCCCTGGACGTGAAATGCACGTGCCTGATCCGAGTCTGCGACCAGTAGCGTTGCGCTGCCATCCACAGCAGTGGATATGTCATCCACCAGGGTTTGCAGCAACGATTCCAGGTCAACTGCCACCGACGGTTCGGTGCTGGCCTCGTCTTTTGAGTAAGCCAGCGCATCTTCCACAATTTGGGTAATCGCAGCGAGTTCCGCTTCCGATTTGGTTCTTTGCTCATCATCAGGCAGGCGCTCAACGCGCAAGCTAATCCTGGTGACTAACGTGCGAATGTCATGCGAAAACGCGCCCAACATCGCGCTACGTTCGCGTTCATGTTGGGCGATGGTGTCCTGCATGTTGTTAAACGCCTCGCTCAAGCGGCGAATCTCTTTGGGGCCAGTAACGGGCATGGGGTGGGTGCCCCTCAAATTGCCCAGACTTTCGGCAGCTTCGACAAAGCCGGGCAAAAAACGGGTGATGCGTCGCGTGGCCCACAGCACCAGCCCCAATATTATCAACCCAAGCAACGTGGTAGACATAAACGCATTGTAACGACGTTGAAATGGCCTTGGACCCACGGTGACTTCGTTGACCAACCACTGCTGCGCAGGTGTCCAGGATTCCTGCTTCTCCGCCAAATAGGGCAAGGATAAAACCAACGTCGGTTGACCATGGTGCATCAAAAACGCCATCGAAACCGAGGTCGGGTCCACGTCTATACTGCGCAAATAGGGCTCTACCAGCGCGCGTACCTGCGCGCCATGACGCCAGCGCCGACCCAGGCCCTGCTCCAAGCGCGGTGAGTCCTGCAAGCTTAGACGAAAATCGGGAGTGGAGAGTTTGCTAAGCAGCTCCGGCTCCGACAGAGCTAAGTGCTGCAACAGTCGTGCGCGGTCGATGGCAGAAATGGTAAATCCGGCCACTTCTGTAATGAGTGCGTCGTGACGGCGGTTAATGTCAAACACCCCGTGCAACAACAAAAAGCCCAGCCCAATACCCCAGGCCAGCCGCGCAAACAGGCCCATACTCTGATACTTGTTCTGCAGCCAATGCCATCGCTTAGCCATCAATTGCGCCGCCCATCGTTAGTTTAACTCCAACGACTGCACGCTGGGTGCAAATAGGTAACCCCCTCCGCGCACAGTTTTGATCCAGCTGATAGCGCCGAGTTTTTTGCGCAAGCGACTAAGCTGCACGTCAATGCTTCGGTCAAAGGCCTGGGCTTTACGACCTTTGGTAAGGGCTAACAATTGGTCCCGATCTAATACCTCACCTGCGTTACGCACAAAGGCCAGCAGCAGATCGAACTCACCAGCGGTGAGGGAAATTACCGTCTGTGTCGCGTCGGTGAGCTCCCGTGTTTTGGGATTCAGGTGCCAACCGTTAAAGCCGTACGCCTGGCTACTGTCGCTTTGGTGTACAGGCAGGCGGTCGCTTCCGCGGCGCAACACCGCGCGGATACGCGCCAGCAATTCGCGGCTGCTAAAGGGTTTGGTGAGGTAATCGTCCGCCCCCAGTTCAAGTCCTAATACACGGTCACTTTCTTCCGCAAGCGCAGTCAGCATGATAATGGCTACGGATGAGTTACCGCGTAGCTCGCGACACAGCGTCAGGCCATCTTCGCCCGGCAACATTACATCGAGAAGCACTACTTGCACGGTTTCGACCGCTAGCGAACGACGCATCTGCTCGCCGTTAGCGGCGGTATGTACGCTGAGGCCATGTTCCTCAAGATAGTTGGCAACTAAAGCGCGTATTTGCGCGTCGTCGTCGACCAATAACACATGTATGGGCTCAGTTAGACTGTACATGCGCCTAGTATAAGGCCTGCCCAAACACGAGTTGGTAACAGTCTGTAACACATGGCGGCTTTGCAATGTTTTGTTACACAAAGCAATGTGACTGAGACCCAACGCCCGCCTCCATACGCTACATTGACCCTGTACTCACTAGCAAAGGAAATACCGATGTCAACTGGAAAAATCATCGTTACCACCGTACTCACCACCCTTGCAGCTTTGTTTTTCATCGCCGCTGTGGGCTTCTCTGTGCTGCCTGGCGATGTACAAGCCGCAGGCTATGGCAAGTTCGCTGGCGAACACGGATTTGGTGGCCATCGGCGCGGTCACGGATCCCTGGACATGACTGCCCAGTGCGACAAACTTAGCCCGGACAACACCCGCATTATGGAAGCGGTGCTCAGTGCCAAGCTGGAACTAAAGGACGAGCAGAAGCAAGCGCTCTCCCCAATAATCAGCGTTGTCGATGATCTGCGCGCAGAAGCTCAAAGCAGTTGCTTGCAGATGCCACCCCAAGACGTTGACGCGGGCTTGGCGGCGATGCAAAACATGCTGCAAAAATCGGCTGACGCCTTGGCGGAAATTCGTCCTGCTTACCAAACCTTCTATGCTGGCCTCGACGCGGAGCAGCAGGCGGACATTCAGGATATGATCAAGCATCATCGAGGTCGCCACCACTAAACTCAAATCCAGAACCCCGGTGCGAGCGGTGAACGCAGCACCGATCACTCCCGCTGCTGCAACAAAACTAATTTGGACTGCGTAAAGCAAATCTTGACATAATATAATTTGAGGATGAAACGAGATGACAAGCGATAATATGTAAAGTCAAGATTTGACCTATATTCACCTTCAAATGCTAGGCCCCAGTTTCTTTGGCTACGGTTTCGCTGGTTCCATTACCATCACTATCTTCGTTGGTTTTATCATTTTAAGTCGCACCCTGGAGGATTTAGAGTACGAGACGTTTATGCTGTAGAAGTGAAGCGAATTTACGCTCGGACCGTGCCAAGCTTCTGATTGATAGATTGAGCACACCGGTGTTGTCTTCGTTTTGATCATGACAGATGCCGTCAGCGCACACTCCAATGCGCAGTCGAACTTCGCAGGCGACACACCGGCAGATTGAATCGCAAGTCGACACCTTCTATCATATAGGGCAAGCGTAAACGGCGTATCTCTCCCCAGGGTGTCTCTTCCTTGTAATTGGTAAAGTGAGACTTGTCGAGTTCTGCCAGTGCAGTATCAGCAGCGGGCACTGACATGTCTTGAAGCAGCCTGGCCTGCCGCGCCAGCGACAAGCGCGCTGACAGCACCTGACCCTCACTGGCTCGCCGAGCGATGGCATAGACCACCGTTGCTGCCATGAGGTAGCCGGTTACATGATCCAGCGCCTGAAAAGGCAGGGGTGTCGGCCGGTTAGCACCCGCCCTGCGCATTCCATACTCCGCGATGCCCGAACTCATCTGCACCAGACTGTCAAATCCGCGCCGAGCACTCCAGTGCCCGGTCCAACCATAGGCATTGAGTGCCACATCGATCAACGCAGGATTAAGCTGCGAACGCGCCTGTGCATCAAATCCAAGACGGGGTAATGCATCGCGTCGATAGCCGTGAACGATCACGTGGGCGTCTGTCAGCAGCGACTCAAACCTGGCCTTTGCGTTCTCGGTGCGCAAATCCAGGCCAGCACAGCGCTTTCCCACCGTCATCTCAAGCGCGATGCCGTCCTCATCCCAGTCCGGCGGATCGATTCGCAGCACATCGGCACCCAGTGACGCCAGGAAGCGTGTACTCACCGGACCTGCCAGAACCCGTGTCAGGTCAAGCACACGCACGCCTTGCAGCGGCCGCGCGGGCGTTGCATGTGACAGCAGGTCATCAACATGCGCATTCATCTTCCCTGATGCTTGCCAGGCAACCACACTCTCGCTGTTGACCGCTTTCCCTTGCGTATGCGCCTGCCATTGTTCACGACTCATCATGACAGCCGCAGCACCGCCCGCAGCCACCACTGCTGATTCCAGTTCCACTGCCGGCCAGTTGGATACCTTGCTTGCCGCCTCGTGTTTGTCAGCGGGCTGATTCAGTACCCGCAAAACGGCCTTTCGATGCTGTGGAGCATTGGTGTGCAAGCGAATCCAGCCGTCCCGAGCCTGATAGTCGCCGGAGAATTCGTCCCAGCTGGCCGGCAGGTCCCATCCAATCGGGTACACACTGTGATCACACCAGCGAGATGTGAGCATGCGGTCAACTCGGGCCTCACTATCGACATTCCAGATGCATTTTCTCAGCGCCAGAACCTCATTGACCGCCAGCGCTATGGCTGTTTGCGCAAAATCGGAGACAGGGTAAAACGATGTTGCCGAACCTCCCTCCGTATCGAGAGTCAGTCCCGGCCACACACGGGGCCAGCGGGATGTATCCACTTTTCCGGCGTGAGGTGTGAAGATTTGGGAAGATTCTCGTATCAGGCCTGCCAGTTGATTAATCATGCCGTCGCAATCCTATTAACGCGCGTTTTAAATGTTGACTAATAAGGAGGTGTAACAAGACTGTTGACATAGTAGCATGTTATGTTACACTTTCTTTAGCACTGATCACTTTGCGAAACAAAGGATGAGCGTGGTTCTGCCCAAACATAATAATAAAATTGTTGGAACTGAAAATGATAAAAAACTTTAAGCACAAAGGGCTCGCTGAATTATTTGATCGAGGACACAGCGGCAAAGTTCGTCACGACTTACGAGCACGCTGTTTAACCCGCCTGGATGCGTTGGAACAAGCGCAGACGCTGCAGGACTTGAACCGCCCCGGATTTAACTTTCATGGGCTAAAAGGTAAACCGAAACGCTACAGTCTTCACATTAATGGTCCGTGGTGTATTACCTTCGAGTGGTTTGAAGGCGACGCGTTGAGAGTGGATCTTGAACAATATCACTGAGAAAGATCATGACTGAATATAAAGTTAAACGCCCGCTGAAACGGCAACCGACCCATCCCGGCGCGATATTACGTGAGGATATTTTGCCAGCACTCGGCCTATCGATCGCTGAAACGGCAAGACGCATCGGTGTCTCTCGTCAGCAGCTGCACCGGGTATTGGCAGAGACCCATCCGATCACCACGGAAATGGCATTGCGCGTCTCGCGGTTAGAAAATAATAATCCTGGTTTGTGGCTACGCATGCAGCAGGCCTACGATATTTGGCGGGTTGAACAACAGTTGAAAGACGACCTGCAAAAAATTGTGCCTGTTCTAATCAACGAAAACAGGTCAGGTATTTAGAACTTGATGAGTGAAATGGTGATGTTAACAGTTAATTCAACT
The DNA here is from genome assembly GCA_037969395.1 of Pseudomonadales bacterium. Classification (GTDB taxonomy): domain Bacteria; phylum Pseudomonadota; class Gammaproteobacteria; order Pseudomonadales; family JAUIET01; genus JBBKXJ01. Next base: position 3,547 of record JBBKXJ010000269.1, on the reverse strand, counting down.
ATCTACCGAGTCGCGGCAGCGAGCGATGATCACGCTTGTCACTTCGGTAAACGGATAAAGGGGTCGGTGACAAATGAAAACTATTCGCAGTTGTCGCCGACCCCCCCAATCCCCCTCAGACCTTCTTTTTTATTCCTGCAACGCGAATGCAACGAGGTAATCGCCAAGCCTCGTCCCACTTTTAGCGTAACCACCCGCCGCGATAACGACGAACTGTTTGCCATTCCATTCATAGGTCATTGGCGTCGCCTGCCTGTAAGGTATAACGATGAGCTCTACAAAATCTTGCCGCGCTTTTCTGTTTGAACGCCTGCCGCCGTCGTAAACACAGGACATCAATGCTCTGCGATCTGCAAAAACTGCGCGCACAACTCGGTGATGAGGTTTACAGCCAAGGCCAGCGTTTGGTCGACTCGGGCGCGGTTGCCGAGCTGCGTGAACGCAGCGCCGGGTCGATAGTGACCGCTGTAGTGCAGGCGCCCGAACTGGGGCCGCAGCGGGTGTATGTGCGCTCAGCCGGGTGCGAGGTGGACGGCGAATGTAGCTGCGCAACTGGATTGAACTGTGCGCATGTGGCCGCCGCTCTTATTGCCGCCGAGCAGCAACGAAGTGCGCAATCCGGCACCGATGCCGAGCCTTCAAGCGCAGAATATCGGCAGCGGTCTTCTCCTTTAACGGCTGCCTCGGCGATTGCAGCGCAGCAGCGGCTGGTTTACCTGCTTGAGCCCATGCCGTTGCATGAGCATTGTATTGCCAGCGCGTGTAGCGTACGGCTGCAGCTATTGATTGTGCCGGCGAGTGGTGGAGCATTACCGCGCAACGTACCGAAGGCGCAGGCTTACCTGCCAAAGTACAGCCGCAGCGGCCACTACCCGCGCTACGTGGCCGACAGCGACAAAGCCGTCCTCAAACAACTATCGGTATTTAGAGACACGCCAAAGGTCTGCGACCCGCGCGGCAAAGCTGGAGCAACCTTAATTCAACAGTGCGTAGCGACCGGGCGTTGTTATTGGGGCGGCCTGGAAGGGCAAGCGCTAAAACCCGGCGCAGCATTGACGGCGCAGCCGTGCTGGCAGATAGCACGCGATGGCAGTCAGCAACTCTTCCCGGCACAACACACCGAAAAAGCCATTATTGCAGTCGATCCGCCGCTTTATTTTGATGCTGAAAATCGCTGCTGTGGTGAATGGAGGCTGCCTCTAAGTGCAGCGCTGCTCGACCGGATACTCAACTCACCCGCCGTGCAACCCGAGCAGGTTGCGGCGTTCAATCGCCAGTTGCTGGCGCAAGATCGAATTCACATTGCCTGCGTGCCGGAGCTCAGATCTAAAACGGTGCCAGTCGCCTCGCTTGCTGCGGCGTTGCTGTTAGCGTCGGCGGGAGGGGTGGATCGCGCCCGCCTGCAGTTTGTGTACAACGGTATTGCCTGCGAAGAGGGTGAGCTGCCGGCCGGTCAGCACTGGTTTCGCTATCTACAAAATGATGAGTTGCATCAACTGCAGCGTGATCTTGCCGGTGAAGCGGCCTTGCAAAAACGCCTGGCAGAGTTTTTCCCGCTGCAGCGGCGCAGTACCGAGGCAAGCGGCAGCCGCGCGGCCGTGCGCCAGGCATTACTGCGCGACGAGCTGACGCTGCCGGCGGAACGCGACTGGCTGACGTTTATGCTGGAGGGAGTGCCGGCACTGCAGCAAGAGGGTTGGGATATCCGCGTTGACGATTCGTTTCGCTACCGCTTGTCAAGCGGCGAGCGTTGGTATGGCACTATGTTAACCGACGCGCTAACCGATGCAGCCAGCACAGATTCGCCGGCTGGGGACGATGACTGGTTTAATCTGGAATTGGGGATTATGGTCGGTGGCGACGCGGTGAACCTGCTGCCGCTGCTGGTTGAGCAACTCAAGCGTGTGCGTCCGCTGACCGGCAGTGCAACGGAAATTGCGGCGGCTGCAAACCTGCCGCCGGACCGGCAGCTCGGTGAAGACTATTTGTTCGAGTTGCCGGACGGTGGCGGTTTTCTACCGGTTCCATTGACCCAGCTACAAACTATTCTCAATACATTGCTTGAATTGATCGATGGCGGCAAGCTGAGCGGGCAGCAATACCTGCCGTTGCCGCTCAGTCAGGTCAGCCGGCTTGAACAATTGGCTAAGGAATTGGCTGACGGCGACAGCGCACACAGCGATGCCTTTGCATGGCGAGGGGACGAAGCGTTGCAAGCGCTGGCGTTAAGGTTGCGCAATTTTGACGGTATAACGCCGCTTATTCCGCCGCCTTCTTTTCGCACTAAATTGCGGCCCTATCAGCAAGAGGGTCTGGGATGGTTGCAATTTCTGCGGCGCTATGAATTTTCCGGTGTGCTGGCCGATGATATGGGGCTGGGAAAAACGGTGCAAACCCTCGCCCACCTGGCACTGGAAAAAGCCGCGGGACGGCTGCAAAACCCCTCCTTGTTGGTGGCGCCTACCAGCCTGATCGCCAACTGGCGGCGCGAGGCCGAGCGTTTCGCACCCGGGTTGCGAGTGCTCGCCTGGCACGGCGCCAACAGAAAGCGGCAGGAGGGGCGGTTGGCCGATGCCGACCTGATTCTGACCAGCTACCCCCTGCTCAATATCGACGAAGAAATCTTGCCAGCCCGGCATTACTACCTGCTGATTCTGGACGAAGCCCAGGTTATTAAGAACCCGCGCGCCAAGGTGACCCAGCGTATCAAGGGCTTGCGCGCCAAACATCGCCTGTGCCTGACCGGCACGCCGATGGAAAATCACTTGGGCGAACTATGGTCCTTGTTCGACTTCCTGATGCCCGGCTTCCTCGGCAAGGAGCGGCAATTTCAACGTCTGTACCGTGCGCCCATTGAGAAAATGCAAGATGGCGACCGCCACCAGGCGTTGCTCAAGCGTATCGCACCGTTTATGCTGCGCCGCAGCAAAGAGGCCGTTGCCGCCGATCTGCCGGCAAAAACCGAAATCATACGCCGTGTCGCGCTGGCCGAAGAGCAACGCCATCTGTACGATGCCATTCGGGTCAGCACCCATCGGCAAATTAGCAAGGTTATCGCAGCGCAGGGGTTTGCCCGCAGCCAAATCGAAATACTCGACGCGCTGTTGAAACTGCGCCAGGTGTGCTGTGACCCGCGCTTGCTGAAACTGGAAGCCGCGCAAGCAGTGCAGGAGTCGGCCAAATTCGAACTACTCATGAGCATGCTGCCGGAACTGGTGGCCGAGGGCCGGCGCATTCTTTTATTTTCCCAGTTTACGACGATGCTGCGCTTGATCGAAGCAGCCGTGGTGGAGCAGGGAATTGACTATGTATCTCTCACCGGTAAGACCCGCGACCGGGTCGCGCCGGTAGACCGCTTCCAGAGTGGCGCGGTACCGTTGTTTTTGATCAGCCTTAAGGCCGGCGGAACGGGCTTGAACCTGACCGCCGCCGATACCGTCATCCATTACGATCCATGGTGGAACCCGGCAGTGGAAACGCAGGCCACCGATCGCGCGCACCGCATCGGCCAGAACAAACAGGTTTTTGTCTACAAACTGATCGTCGA
>JBBKXJ010000268.1:0-3299 GCA_037969395.1 Pseudomonadales bacterium | reverse complement strand
ATGGCTTGAATCGTACTCATGACATCCGACGAAATAACCGCCGTATCTTTCAGCAACTGCTCGGCCAGTGTATGTACGGCCGATTTCACGGCTTCCTTAGAGCGCTCCGATTTGGGCTTAAACTCCTGTTTAAGCAGTGAATCAAATTCGCTTGCCTCAATGCTCTCGCTTGCGGGTTCTGCCGCTTCGGTTTCCTGGTCAGCCATGTTATTTTTCCTCTGGTCTCAAGTGTGGTTGCGACTCACTCTGCGGCGCTTTCGTCTTCTGGCTTGGGAGCGGAGACAAGCGATTGTAATAGTGCGGGGTCGTTCATAATCTTGCCTATTAACTCTTCGGCTCCCGTTTTGCCATCCATGTAGGTGATAAGATTGGACAGCTGGGTTCGCGCCTCCAGCATTTGCTTGAGACCGTCGACCTTGCGCGCAACCGCTGCAGGAGAAAAATCATCCATGCTGTCAAAACTGATATCAACGGCGAGATTACCTTCACCGGTTAGGGTATTTGGCACCTGAAACGCAACACGCGGCTTTATGGCCTTAAGGCGGGCATCAAAATTGTCGACATCTATCTCCAGCGCGTCTCTATCCGCTACCGGCGGCAACTCATCTTCCGGCTTGCCGGAAAGGTCGGCCATGACGCCCATTACGAACGGCAGTTGCACCTTTTTCTCGGCGCCATAGAGTTCAACGTCGTACTCAATCTGAACGCGTGGCGCCCTGTTGCGTGCAATAAATTTTTGACTGCTTGCTTTGGCCATAATCCTACGCCTCTATGTTTGACTTGCTTCTCGTTAAGATTGTTGTCGTTTAAAAATTAGCAACATAATCGTCACGCGCCATCGATACCGCTGATGTTCTTTGCCTGCGGTAAACCGTCGGGCGCCAGGTCTTTCAAAATGTCGAGAAAATTCATGGTCGCCACTCTTTTTGCACGCTGCATGAGCAGGGGCACCGGGCTTGAAGGCTCGTGCTGGGTAAAATACTCGCTGATTTTGTCCATCATCAGCGTCGCATCGTGGCGCGAACGAATTTCACCGCTGATTTTCTCGACCGGCTGTGCTTGCCCAGTCGCCACGGCCGATGCCGGCTCGGCGTCATCGCTTTTAGCTAATTGCACGATTCCTCGCTTGGATAAAAATTCCTTGAGCGTGCTTTCAATTTGACGCAGCAAATCGCCAAGCGGTCCCAAATCGGGCGCTCGTGCGCTGCCTACTTTTTCCATCAATAGAACGTCTATGGCGCGCAAGCTGGCGAGCGCCATGCTGGCCGACTGCTCCACCGCCAACAGGTCATTGGACTGCATCTTCATAAATGCGGCATTAACGGTCGCCATATCGGGCGCTGCGTCCTTACCGGCAGGCAGCTCGCCCTGCGCTATCAAAACATGCCGCAAACCGAAAGACCCCAGCCCTTTTACTTCTACCAGTGGAGCAAGTTGCAACGGGGAGAGCGTGGCCTCGCGGTCGATTAACGCGGCAATAATATTGACTCTAAAGGTGGGGTCATTGCCGTCATCGGGATCCAATTGCGGGTGCAAGGTATCCCAGTATTGCGCCAGCAATTTTTCGACAAATGCAAGACCCTCGGCAAAGCCCGCCACGCCATTTAAGTTGAGGCTTGCTCTAAGCATGAAAACGGCCAGCCTTAGATCTTTTGATTTTTTGAGCAAAGCTGTAGCAAGTGAATAAACCGCTTTCCAGTCCGGTGGTTCAGCCGGGAGTGTGCCACCACCAAGTGTCTGTTCGGGTTTGCCTTCCGCTGCGCGCGTCAGTTCGCCAAACTCGGTGGCATACTCAAGGCTATCACCGGAAGGGGATTCCGAAGATATCGGTTGGAGCAGTTCTTCAACATCTATTGAAGCCATTACCGTCTATCATTCCCTCGCTATTTGCCGTTAACTTCCCATGCAACTGGCATTCGAATCTTCCTTGCGCGTGCAACTTAATTGTCCAGCGCGATTCTTGTAACTTATTACCTACCTTATACCACGATTCTTACTTAGTTCAATAATCCTTTGTGACTAGACGAATCAGTTAGATTGTTTACCGCGCAGGCAGCTGGTTAAAAAGTGTTAGATAGTAGGTCATAATTTAGGCTGGCGGCTCGAGCATCTCTGGCGGCGACCAATTCTCCCAACTACCTGATTCCCAATTACCCGCCAACATTGCCGAGAAATCCGCTGCCAATGGCAGACCATCGCAGACCAGCAGACTTGGCTGCACATGCTCCGATCCTTGCCCCCACCACAATGTGTAAGCATTCAAACGCTGCGAAATAGACTGGTGCGCCAACAGCGACAAGGCAGCATCCGGCGCACCCTCCTCGTCCAGCGGTAACCGCCAGGCGGTTCCATAACCTTGCTGTGAAGGTGCGGATAAATGCTCTTCCAGGGGCATAAGCGTGCTCAGCTCTTTTACCCTGGCCTCAAACTCGGTTCTGTCGAACTCGGTTTCTGACAGCGCGCTGAAAATAATTTCTTCCGCGGTGAGAAACCAGCTCGCGCCGTCGATCGCCACGCTACAAAGATTGGCATCCAGCGGCAGTGGTGCTGCAATCGTCAGCGGGAAATACCGCCCGACACGATCAACGCTTGGCATGATGACGCCAGACCACGGCGAGTCGCCACACACCCCACCCGAAAGAGCGAAGCGCCAAATGGGACTGTTCAAATAATAGTTCAGCCAGGCATCGCCAAATTGGTCACGGCTGATCGAGATAGCTTCTTGCAGCCAGTTGTCCCAGGCGTCAATAAAACTCTGTGGCAAGTCTTGCTGCACGAAATCGCCCAGTTCGGGAAACTTGCCGTAAAAACCTGCACAGATTGACATGGGCTTACAAACTGGATGGGCAGCGAAATTGCTGCAGTGCCGAGAGATTGAAGGGATTGAGTACGCTGTTTGCGCGCAGCTCCCAGGTAGAGCGGCGGTTGCGAACGACAAAGCTCACCAGCAATTCATCGGGCTCCACTAGCATATTGTCTGAATCGTTTAACAACCGAAACCATGCCCATGTTCCTTCGAAGGTTGAAGCCAGCCGCTCGCCGCTGTCGTCTTCGAACTCCAGCCGCACTGTGCCGGTGCCGTCGGGGCCAGGCCACTGCGCTCGTTTCACTTGCACAGGGCCATGTCGATAGCGATAAGTCTGGCCGTCAAGGTCGAGTTTGAAGCTGCGCACGTTAGCGTCAAGATAGGTCGGCTTTAAGCTAAAGTTCATGCTTGGGGTATTGCCACCTGCGGCAAAGAAGCTGTCTCTTATTAACGCCGCGCGCTTGAACTGCGTGAGCGCAGCTGCAGACATTCC
>JBBKXJ010000267.1:0-21732 GCA_037969395.1 Pseudomonadales bacterium | reverse complement strand
TCATACTGACGCAGGATCTGGTTGGTTCAAACGTCACCGAGACAGACGTGTTGCAGGCAACCGAGTGTATCGTGCCGTGTTTTGAGATAGTCGATTCGCGCATTCGTAACTGGGAGATCAAGATTCAGGACACCATCGCTGACAATGCGTCTTGTGGTGTGTTTCTGCTAGGTGATACGCGTGTTGAACCGCCTGATGTGAATTTGCCAGAATTGCATGTTAAGGTAAACAAGAACGGCAAATTTCTAAGTGAGGGTCTTGGTTCAGCGATGCAGGGTAATCCTTTGTCGGCCGTTGCCTGGCTTGCCAATACGCTCGGCAAATACGACATTTCGTTCAATGCCGGTGACTTGATTCTGTCTGGTTCATTGGTGCCGCTGAAGCCGGTAACGGCCGGCGACGAACTAACGCTTGAACTTGCCGGCGTCGGCAGCGCCAGCGTGAAGTTTGTGTAGCGTGCGCCGCACTCACGCTCGCTGGTTTAGGGTGCGCATGGCGCAACCTACGGTAGCTAATAATCCACGCCAAGGCTTTCTGCGGTTTCGATGGTGATAAAGTTTTTGCCTAATGGCAGGTCTTTCGCTTTGGCATAGGCGTTAACCGCGTGCAGCGTGTTTTTGCCGAGCAAGCCATCCACCGCGCCAATGCTATAGCCTTCGTCCGAAAGTTTCTGCTGTATGTCTGCCACCACAGCTTGCGACATGTTCTCTTCGCATAGGACCTCTTGCCACGCCAATTTTTCTTCGCTGACTTTGGTGCGTTTTACCACGGTTTCATAACTGGCCGGAAGCTCAATTTTTTGTTCCCGGGTCGGTTTTACAAGGCTGCGCCGCTGTACTACTTCGGTACGCTCGGGTATGGTTATTTCACGCGTAGTTGCCGGCTGCACTTCAACGGTTTTAGTGACCGCCTTATATTCTGCCGGTATGACTATTTCCTCAGTACGCGCCGGTTCTGCTAACACGGTTCTTTTCACTGTCTTGTAACTCGCGGGCACCTCTATCAAACAAACTACCTCGCCGGTGCTTTTGTCCAGTTTGGTCTGCAATGCGCCGTCGGCAGGACTGGATGTGCGTTTCCAGATAGTGTGAGCCGGCTGGTCCAGCACCTGCTCTTCCTCAATACGATATTCAGCAGGTATTTCAACGATTTTTTTACTTTCCGGCTTCACCAAAACTTGCTCGGTAATCGTTTCATATTTGGCAGGCACCACTTCAAGTTCCGTTGTTGCCTCCTGCACGACCACCACATCGTCAACCCACTCGTACTCGGCTGGAATGACTTCAATGCGAAAGCTGGCTTCTTTATCTATAACCTTTTCTTCAGTGGTTTCGAATTCTGCTGGTGTGAGTACACGCGCGTAGCAATGGCCTGGTTTTGCGTTGGGCGGAAACAGATCCGCTGCTGGTTGTGCGCCGCGAACTTCTGTGTCGGCTGTATTAAGTGCGGCGACTTCCTGCGCAGCACCGACGTCCTGCTCAGCACCGACAATAGCACCTTGTTCGTCGAAACTTTGCCGCGCAGGCGGGGAAGATTTGCTATTAACTGCTAGCCCACTGTCGTCCGCAGAAAAGCCGTTGCCAATGTCTTCGGTAGCCGGATTGTTGGCGCAGCCGACAAGCAGCAATATGCATGCCGCGATTACATACAATGACGTGTGTGTTACGAATTTCATGCTAGCTCTCCTGAATTGCGACTTTTCAATATCGCTCAATTGATGTTCGGCAGTGGCTATAGCCGCAACGTTTTTAATCTTATATTTCAGCGACGCTCTATCTTATGATTCTTCATCTCGAAAGCAATATATAGTGACCTGAATTGTCGACCATGTCGAAAAATGTAGACATGTTCGTCTGAAAAATAGCCATGTAGTCGTAAAGCTCGGTGAATTTTGTGGTTAGCGTACAATGCCCGTATAACAAACGCTTGCGATTACTTGAAATTAGCACATCTATACCCATGTTTTAGACGACCTGCATATTGGAAACTGACGGTGGAATTTAAAGACTACTACAAAATACTCGGTTTGGCGGACGCTGCGTCGCAAGAAGAAATCAAGCGCAGCTATCGAAAACTGGCGCGTAAATATCATCCGGATGTTAGTAAAGAGGCTGATGCTGAAGCTCAGTTTAAGGAAGTATCTGAAGCCTATGAAGCGCTAAAAGATGAAGACAAGCGTGCTGCGTACGACCAGCTGCGCAAGCGTGGTTATAGGCCGGGCGAGGAATTTCGGCCGCCGCCGGACTGGAACGCGCGCGGCGCTGGTCAGCAACACGAGTTTCATGCCGAGGATACGGCCGGTTTCAGTGATTTCTTTCGCAACATTTTTGGCGAAGAGTTTGCCAGTGCGGGTGGCGGCGGCCAGTTTCATCGTCAACAGGATATGCAGGGCGGTGACCGCAATGCGCAGATTAGCATCACTCTGGAGGAAGCGTTTCAGGGAGGTAAAAAACGGGTGCAGTTTCAAAGCCCCGAACGCGATGGTCAACACATCGTCATGCGTGAACGCAGGCTGGATATTTCCATTCCCGCCGGTGTCAGTGATGGCCAGCAGCTGCGGCTCAAAGGCCTTGGCGAGACTGGTAGCGGCGGCCGCACCGGTGATCTGTACCTGGAAGTAAATATCGAAACGCATCGCCAATATGTACTTGATGGTAAAGATATCAATTTAACGTTGCCGGTTACCCCATGGGAAGCAGCACTGGGCGCAAGCATCGCAACGCCGACTTTGGCGGGTAAAGTTAAGCTGAACATACCAGCAGGCTCGCAGGCCGGCAACAGGCTACGTCTCAAGGGACGCGGTATGCCAGGTGCATCTGCCGGTGATCAATATGTTATCTTGCAGATCGTGAATCCGCCTGCGCTAGCTGACGCAACGCGAGCGCTTTATGAACAGCTTAGCCAGCAAAGCACTTTTAATCCACGTGCCGCGATGGAGGCGTAACTAAGATGACAGATAAAGCCTATATCCTGGCCGAAGCGGTTGTGCATTACGACTTTACCGAACTGTGTCGTATCACAGCAGTGAGCGACGATTTTCTACTCGAACTGATTGCATACGGAGTGCTGGAACCACAGGGTCGAACGCAGCAGGAATGGCGTTTCACACACGATCAGTTGCGCCTATGCCAGCGCGCGCTGGGATTGCAGCGTGATCTGAATGTCAACGTACCGGGCATCGGCCTGACATTGCAACTACTGCAGGAGATTGATCAGCTACGCAAGAAGGTGACGCTATTGGAAAGAGCGTGTCCGGAATAACGAGCCTGCCTGCAATAACACACGGCTGCCAATAATTTCCTTGGCATAACGACGATGGTGCGCTTAAAATGTGTGCGTGGTCCAGAAATGACCCCTTGCAAGGTTTGCAAACAGGGGAATTAAGATGGCTGTGAAATTTACACACAGTAAATATAAGACAGTTTCGTACTGTCTGATTCCAGGGAGGCTTCCAATGAAACAATTCAGCGCACTGCTACTGTCGTTCACGTTACTTGCCGCAGCCGCAGCTTTTGCGAACGAAGAAGAGGAAATGGCTGCAATGCAGCGCCAGCTCAATGCCGAAGTGATGGAGAAGCCTTTCTCTGCGGCGGATGAGGCTAAAGTCAGTGCGTTCATGAAAGACGCCATGGCCAAAGATCTGAAACCCGAAGTTCGAAAAGCGCCAAACTATTGGCGGCCAGGGTACACCTGTGCGAACATTTACAGCTATGGCTGGAGCGCATATAGAAACTGCCGTTACTATCGTCACTACTACGGTCGATACTGGTAGCGCTGCCTAGGTCCTTATGGTCGCTGAAAGTATGTCATTGAACAGCGATCTGCTAGAAAAAATCAAAAAAAAGGGAGATTAATATGTATATGTTCAACAGAAGGAACGCCGCACTGCTGTGCGTGCTGGCGATATCGACTGCGGTCGGCGGTTGTGCTGCGACTTATACCAGCATTGCCAAGAAAGATCTGGACGTGCAGGCTCGCACCAGCACATCGATTTTCGTCGATCCGGTTGCCAGGGAAAAACGGACGGTCTACCTTGACGTCAAAAGCGGCGTCATGGAGTTTGACCGTCGCGCGTTCAAGCAGTTCGTGGTTGAACAATTTGGTTTGAACGACAATGGTTATCGGGTGGTTGATGATCCCGACGCGGCACAGTTTCAAATGATCGCGTACGTGCTCAACCTTGAAAAAACCTCGCCGACGGCAGCAGAGGCTGCACTGGGCCAGGGTTATATGGGTGGTGCTATCGCTGGTGGCGCGGTCGCCGGGTCTTTGGCAAATAAGGGCAACCGCTACCGCGGTGCTGCGGCTGGTGGTGTACTGGGCGGTGCAGCTGAATTCGTTTCCGGCGCGTTGGTGAAAGACATTACCTATATGCTGGTGTGCGATGTGCAGATAAAAGAGAAGGCGCCGAAAGGGGTGTATGTGCGCAAAGACAGCCAGGTGGATGCCAAGGTGTCAGACGCTGGCACCAGCCGCCAAACGTATTCTGAAGTAGGTAATAAGAAAGAATACCGCACACGTATCGTGACCACTGCCAACAAGGCTAATTTAAAGCTGGAGCAGGCTTCCGATTTGATGTTTCAGAAAACGGCTTATGCAATGTCTGGTTTCTTCTAGAAGCAAACGTGTTAGCGAAAAAAGCCTCTTTTAGGGGCTTTTTTTATGCGCCGTGGATGGCGGAAGTGTCGAAACTGCGGGAGCGCTTTTCGACAATAAAAAAAGACGCCATAAAGGCGTTCAAGTGGAGAAGAGCAGTGCTGCTAGCCGCTGGCCTGGTGCTTAATGTCGGTTGCACTTTTACCAGCGTCACGCGATCAACTCTCACTGGACGGTCTTGTAGCGGGCGTACCAAATCGTCGGCCGCGTCCATCAATTTGTAAAAATCGCAGCCGTGGTTCCAGCCCATGCGGTCGGCTGCTGCTATAAACACTTCCAGCGGAGCATTGCCGGCGCCAGCACCCATGCCGGCTAACGAAGCGTCGACACGGTTAGCACCGTTTTCGACAGCGACGATAGAATTGGCAACGCCAAGAGCCAGATTGTGGTGAGCGTGTATGCCGCGCTCGGTGGCCGGGTCCAGCACATCGTCGAACGCTTTAAAGCGAGCCCTTCAATAGCGTCTACTTTGGCGTCGTCGAGCGCCCTGGCGATTTGCTGTACATATGGCGGATGGCGTGCATGCCGTCGCGTAGCGAAACATCCTGAATGTAGATTTTGTCTTTGAGCGGATCAATTGCCATGTTTATCCCTTATGAAACATAAATTATGCCCGGCTTCCAATCTGTGTCCTGCGTCGTTTCTTTCGCGGCAGCGGGGTAGAATTTCTGCGCTGAGGGCTCTCCTGCAGCAAGCTTACGCTGCTTTCGCTGCAAATTTCAGTTGTGCCAGGCGTTCACCAGTACCGAGCGCGGCCGAGGTCATAATATCCAGGTTGCCTGCATAAGCCGGCAGGTAATGCGCCACGCCCTCAACCTCCAGGAATATTGACGACTTAACGCCTTCGAAGTCGCCGTAGCCGGGAATGTGTAACGGATTACTCTTACTGAAATGTTCGAACTGCACTTCCTGTTTTAGTCGGTAACCTGGCACATAGGACTGCATGTCGGCAATCATGTCGGCAACCGAGGCGGCGATTTTAGCCTCGTCAGCCGCGGCGCCGAGCGTAAAAATGGTGTCGCGCATGATCATTGGCGGTTCAGCCGGATTCAGGATAATTATCGCTTTGCCGCGGCTGGCGCCACCGACCACTTCGATCGCGCGCGCCGTGGTCTGGGTAAATTCATCGATATTTGCACGTGTGCCCGGCCCGGCCGAGCGTGATGAGACTGAGGCCACAATCTCGGCATAATATACTTCTGCTACCCGCGCCACGGCATACACCATGCACCATACATCATGGGGATGGTCGCCTGACCGCCGCAGGTGACCATATTGACGTTTGGTTCGTTCAGGTGCTCATCCATATTGACGACGGGAACCGTATACGGCCCGATGGCAGCTGGCGTTAAATCGATCAATTGCTTACCGTGTTTGCGCAACTCTTCGTTGTGCTGTTCGTGAGCACCGGCCGATGTAGCGTCGCACACGATCCTGATTTGTTCGAAGTCGTCCATTTTTAATAGACCGTTAATACCCTCTGCCGTGTGCGCAATGCCAAGCCGTTCGGCGCGGGCGAGTCCGTCGGACTCGGCGGCTATGCCAACAAGCCAGCCTTGCATTGTTTGAAGACGCCAACAACCCGGTCGGCTGAGTGCACCTGATGCTTGAAGTGCCGACAGTTGACGAAGTGGGCTATTGTATTGACCGCGTAAACGAACGAGAAATTCCTATCGTCTCGACTCTCAGTCGGCACGCGAATGACGGGATGCTGTCATTTTATATGGCGACGCCGACCGGCTTCGCTATGGAGTTTGGTTGTGACGGCCTGCAAATGGACTGGGACGGTTATACGCCTACAGTCAGCTCACTGCCGAGTTTTTGGGGACTTAAGTTTGTACAGTAACTTTGAGAACGGCTACGCAATATCACAAGGTTATTGCGTTCCTGTTGCTCAACTGGGAGTGAATGGGTCGGGTAAGCCCGTGTCGGTGTGTTCGATAATACGTTTTAGCACATCTTTAAATTGCTGCTGCTCATAGTGGTCCAGCACCGACAGCGCATCGGCCTCAACTGCTTTGCCAACGGCCAGCAGTTTGACGATCATGTCTTTACCTTTCTCTTCGATATAAACCTTTGAGTCTTGCTGTCGGATAAGCCCGGCTTGCTCCATTTTATCCAGCTCGGTAACCACATTCAGCTGCTCCAGCTCATTCAGATGCAGAATATTCTCCACTGTGCGGCCGTCGCCAACGCTTAACAGAGCGAGCACGTGCATACCACAGACGCTGATGTTTTGCTGTTCAACAGCGCGATGAAATGGCAGCGTGACCTGCGGCGTCACGCGCTCCAGCAAGTACATCAAAAAATCTTCGTTCAGTTCATGGTGGTCATCGACCGCCGGAATTCCCAGCAGGGTTTTATGCGTTTTAGCTTCGGCGTAGCGGCCGGCATGAAATACCAGTGGCTGTCTGCCTGAATCATCAAATTCCAGTACCTCGCCGACAAAAATCGTATGATCTCCGCCTTCGTAGGCGTAACTTTTGCGACATTGAAAACGGGCGGAAAAGTCTGTGAGCAAGGGTACACCACCCACCCCTTCAAGCGTTTCCAGGCCCGCGAATTTATCAATGCCACGCGCAGCAAAGCGGTTCGACAAGTCGAGTTGATCAACGTCAAGCACATGCACGGCGAAATAATCGCTTGCCTCGAACAGCGGCATACTCATCGCAGACTTCGCCAGGCTCCACAAAATCATCGGTGGGTCTAATGATACCGAACTAAAGCTATTTGCCGTCAGACCGACTTTTTCGCCTTCCTTGCCCCGTGTTGTGACGATGGTAACGCCGGTAGCAAAGCTGCCCAGCGCATCACGGAAATCTTTAGGATCAAAGTTATTTGCCATGGTTTTCGGTCCTCATTGTGATTGTCCTTGTCAAAACTTCAACGTGTAGCCGGGTCCGCCCCGATATTTTAGCCTGAAAAGATCTCTCGAAAAATCGCCCTGGAAAAATTTAGTTAACGCGCATTGTGGCAGGTCTATCCAATACTCTACACTACGGCTGCCAATTGATCTCGTGACCGACAAATAAAAGAGGCCATAAAAAATGAGTCAGCCACGCGGGGAATTCAGTTCGCGCTTTGGATTTATCATGGCGGCAGCCGGCAGCGCGGTAGGACTGGGCAATATTTGGGGTTTCCCCACCCAGGCGGCAAGCAATGGTGGTGCGGCTTTTTTGCTGGTGTATCTGGTATTGGCTTTTTGCCTTGCCTATCCCGTGCTGATGGCCGAATTGATCATCGGCCGGCATGCGCATGCGAATGCGGTGCAGGCGCTGCAGCTTGTTTCCAACGGGCCGGTGAGTCGTCGTTTAGGAGTGCTGACCGGTGGCTACGGCATTATTGTCGCCAGTTTGATTCTCAGCTTTTACGCTGTCGTTGGCGGTTGGATGTTCGGCTTCTTTATGGAGCCGGTGCCGCGCATGCTTGGCGCCCATGCACTCGCAGACTGGTTAAGCGAGTTCAGCACCTCACGCAACATCCTGCTCAGCGTGCTATTCATGCTGATCACCGTCCATATTGTGTCGGAGGGTGTGCAAGCGGGTATTGAAAGATGGTCCAGCCGTTTAATGCCAGTATTGTTAGTGATACTAATATTGCTGGCCTTATATGTGCAGACTCTTCCCGGCGCGATAGACGGCCTCAAGGCTTATCTTGTGCCGGATCTTAGCGCCGCTTTGTCGCCAAAATTAATTATCAGCGCGTTGGGCTCGGCTTTTTTCTCGCTGTCACTTGGTGTCGGCACCATGTTGATCTATGGCTCCTATGTCAATGAAAAGGAAAATCTGCCAGTGCTGGGTGGTCTGGTTACCGTTATTGATATTTCCATCGCCGTGCTGGCCGGCTTTTTAGTATTGCCTGCTATGTACGCCGCATTGCACAACGGGGTAGAGATTTTTGCTGAGGGGGGTGAGTTGCTGGCGGAAGACACGTTGATTTTTACCGTACTGCCGGCGCTGTTTAATACCATGGGCCTGGTGGGGGTATTTGTTTCGCTGGTGTTTTTTTTGCTGATGAGTATCGCCGCAATAACTTCTTCTATTTCAATGCTTGAAGTGCCGGTTGCCTATGCGATTGAAAACCATCAGCTACAGCGCAAACGTGCGGCGCTGTTTATCGGCTGTGCAATTACTGTAGTTAGTCTGATTATCATCGTCTACTTTGAGACTTTGTTTGGTTTCGTAGTAGCACTCACCACGCGCTACAGCCAGCCATTGTTAGGCTTCATGTTTTGTTTGTTTGCAGGCTGGATATGGCAGCGTAATAATATTCTGCAAGAGTTACGCAAAGGGGCGCCGACAATAGAAAACACGTTTTTCTGGCGCATTTGGCCAGGCTACGTACGCTTCGTGTGCCCGCTGATTATCGCGTTTATCTTTTTACAAAACATCTTCGGCTGAAGACAATGGTTACCGCTTTAATTGGAAAGTGACGCCCTGCAGTAAAATAAGGAAATTCGTAGTGCTAAAAACCACCATCCTGTTAGCTGTCGTGGTCACGTTAACCCTCGCTACGGCCTGTCAAAACGGCCCCTCATCTAAATTGCCGCCCGACTACACGAATATGAATATTGCGCAGCTACAGAAGTTGCTGCGCAATGGCAAGCTTACCAGCGTGCAATTGGTTAACAGCTATATCTCCAGAGCGCACGCGCGGCGCCAGTTGCGTGCATACACTTATGTAGATGAACGAGGCGCACTGCAGCGCGCCGAGGCGCTGGACGATATGCGTGCCCGCGGTGAGTTAATGGGACCGCTACACGGTATCCCCATCGTTTTAAAAGACAACATACACGTAACCAGGATGCCGAACTCGGCGGGTACTCCAGCGTTAAAAAACTACATGCCGGCAGAGGATGGTGACGTAGTGCTAGCTCTCAGGCAAGCCGGCGCAGTTATTCTCGGCAAAACCAATATGCACGAGCTGGCTTTGGGTGTTACCGGCAACAACGCAACGTTTGGCGCAGTTGCCAATCCCCGTGCCGCTGAAAAGTTTGCTGGTTGCGGCAGTGCGGCAGTGGTGGCGGCCGGGCTCGCAACTGCTGCATTAGGCACCGATACGCGCGGCTCGGTGCGCGTGTCGGCCGCGCTTACCGGCATTAGCGCTTTGCGGCCTAGCATGGGGCGCTATTCGCAACGCGGCGTGACGCCGGTGTCAAAAACATTAGATACGCCGGCTGCAATGGCGAAATCGGTAGCCGATCTGGCTGTGCTTGATGCGATTCTTGCCGCTGAAAAAAATATCCCGAAGAAAGCACTTTTGAAAAAGTTGCGTCTCGGCGTGCCACGCGCCTATTTCTATCAAAACCTGGATGTACAAACGCAGCTGATTACTGAACGCGCGCTTGACCGTCTGCGCAATGCCGGGGTTACGCTGGTACAGGTGGATATTCCCGACCTTGCTGTGCTGCTGGAAAACAGCTCACTACCAATCGCCTTGTATGAGGTTGCACGTGATCTGCAAACGTATTTGACTGAGAATAAGACCGGAGTCAGTTATCAGCAAGTTGTCAGCAGCGTTGAGAGTCCCGATGTGCGAGCCGTGTTTGCTTCTATCGCTGGCGTCAATGCCATCAGCAAAGAGGCCTACATGCAA
The DNA here is from genome assembly GCA_037969395.1 of Pseudomonadales bacterium. Classification (GTDB taxonomy): domain Bacteria; phylum Pseudomonadota; class Gammaproteobacteria; order Pseudomonadales; family JAUIET01; genus JBBKXJ01. Next base: position 11,481 of record JBBKXJ010000267.1, on the reverse strand, counting down.
GCCATGATGATGCGCAAGCAGCTGCAGGCAAGTTATCAAACTTATTTTAGTTACAACAATCTGGATGCGATGGTGTTCCCGACCACGCCCTTACCCGCCAGGTCTATTGAGGGTTCCTCTGAATTCGTTGAGCTAAACGGTGCCCAGGTGCCGACATTTGCGACCTACACTAAACACACCGATCCGGCGAGTATTGCCGGTATTCCCGGCTTAACCTTACCGGTTGGCGAAACCTATAACGGCTTGCCGGTTGGCCTGGAGATTGACGGCCCTAACGGCTCCGATGGCAGACTATTGGCGATAGGGCTGGCGCTAGAGGAGTTGTTTCAGTAAGCCGGCGGCCCTTGTTGCAGGCTATATCGTAAGAGAGAGAGGGGGGTGGTTAATGAAAGTCGCGCGACTTGTGGTCAAAGCCGTTCAGCGCATCGCTCTGATCAACCAGTTCACCGGCAATGACATGCACTATGGAATCCTTACGCTCCATATTGCCTTTCACCATCAACAGCTTTGAACTTAACAGCGCCTGGCGAAACTGCTGCTGCACATTTTTCCAGACGATAACATTAATATTGCCGGTCTCATCCTCCAGCGTCAGAAACACCACGCCTGACGCAGTGCCGGGCCGTTGCCGGCCAGTGACCACGCCAGCGACTCTAACGAATCGACCATGGTTTAACAGCTGCAGCTGACTGGCTGTCTTGCAGCGGGCAAAAGGATTGTGTTCGCGCAAAATCGCCATAGGATGACGCTGCAGGGTCATGCCGGTACTTTGATAATCTGCCAGCAGTTCCTGCACCTCCGACGGTGGCTGTAGGGTAATACCATCGCTAAGCGATCGTTTGTGGCCGTGAATAAGCGGGCGTTGTGTTTCAATAGCAGCACTTTCCCAGTGCGCCTGGTGCCGATGACCGCTGAGAGCGCTTAAGGCATTGGCGCTGACCAGCACTTCCATTTCTCTTTTATTTAGCCGTGCTCGGGTGGCGAGATCTTCTACGTCCTGTAGTGGCGTCTGCTCGCGTGCCTGCCGAATACGCTCTGCCGCCGCTGCATTGAAACCCTTGGCAAGCCGTAAGCCCAGGCGCAACCCGGGTTGCAGTTCTTGCTCATACACCGCTGCGGTATCGTTCTGCAATTCTAATGTGCAATCCCATTCGCTGTGCAACACATCTACGGCTAACACGTTAATACTGTGGCGCCTGGCGTCTTGCATCAATTGCGAGGGCGAATAAAAACCCATCGGCTGGCTGTTGATAAGGGCGCAGTAAAATGCTGCCGGGTAATGGCATTTAAGCCAGGCCGAAACATACACCAGTAAAGCAAAGCTTGCAGAGTGTGACTCCGGGAAGCCGTAATCGCCGAAGCCTTTGATCTGTCGAAACAGGCGTTGGGCGAACTCCAAATCATAGCCGCGTGCCAGCATGCCATCGATCACTTTCTTTTCAAACTGCAATAGACTGCCGTTGCGCCCCCAGCTTGCCATAGCGCGCCGCAGCTGATCGGCCTCGCCGCCGCTGAAGCCGGCCGCTACCATGGTGAGTTTAATAACCTGTTCCTGAAAAATCGGTATACCCAGCGTGCGCTCCAATACCGCCCTTATTGCGTCGTTAGGATACGTGACCACCTCGCTGCCTTCGCGTCGGCGTAGATAAGGGTGCACCATATCGCCCTGAATAGGCCCGGGGCGGACAATAGCAACCTCGATAACCAGGTCGTAAAACGTGCGCGGTTTCAGCCGTGGCAACATGGAAATCTGCGCTCGTGACTCGACCTGAAACACGCCGATGCTGTCGCCGCGGCTTAACATGCTGTAGGTTTTAGGGTCCTCCTTCGGCACCTTTGCCATAGTAATCGCGACATCCTGATAGCCGTTGATCAGGTCAAAGCACTTGCGAATCGCGGTTAACATGCCAAGCGCCAACACATCGATTTTAAGCAGCCCCAGCGCTTCGATATCTACCTTGTCCCATTGAATAATAGTGCGTTCGGGCATGGCGGCATTTTCCACCGGTACCAGTGTGCTAATTGGACTGCGGGTAATCACAAAGCCGCCTACGTGCTGCGATAGGTGGCGGGGAAAGCCCAGAATATCCTGCACGCCTCGCAGGAATAAATGTGCCAGCTGCGAGCCGTTGCGAATATTTGCTTCCTCGAAGCGCTGTTGTAAATCGTTTTGGCGATCCCACCAGGCCAGCGATTTTGCCAACTGGTCGATAAACAATGTATCCAGCCCCAGCGCCTTGCCAACATCGCGAATAGCGCTGCGCGGTCGATAGGTGATCACTGTGGCCGCCAGTGCGGCGTGTTCTCGACTGTATTTTTTGTAGATGTATTGAATAACTTCTTCGCGCCGTTCGTGTTCGAAATCAACGTCAATATCCGGCGGTTCATCGCGTTCTTTGGAAATAAATCGTTCGAACAACAATGAAGATTGGTCCGGATTCACTTCAGTAATAAACAGACAATAGCAAACCACCGAGTTCGCTGCCGAGCCGCGCCCCTGGCACAGAATGTGTTGGCTGCGGGCGAAGTAAACGATATCGAACACCGTTAAAAAATAGTATTCGTAGTGCAGCTCTTTAATCAGCGTGAGTTCGGTGGTAATTTGCTGCTGTACTTTTGGCGGCACGCCGTGTGGCCAGCGTTTTTCTGCGCCTTGCATCACTAACTGCTTTAGGTATTGATATGCAGTTAACGTCGGCGGCACCAGTTCGCGCGGATATTCATAACGCAATTCAGTCAGTGAAAACTGACATAAATCACTGACTCTCAGTGCTTCAGTGAGTAACTGCGGTGGATAAAGTTGCGCCAAAGTAGATAGCGACCTTAAATGCTGCTCGCCATTGATTTGCAGCTCGGTGCCGAGCTGTTGTACCGGCGTGTTATGGCGTATTGCCGTTAACAGGTCTTGCAGCGGTTTGCGCTGTCGGCAGTGCATATGTACGTTACCGCAGGCCAGCACGGGAATGTCCAGCTGTATCGCCAGTTGTTGAAAATAGTGAAAATTCTGCTGGGCATTGCTATCGAGTAAATTATTAAAGCCCAGCCATAGTCGTTTGTTAAACAGGGTTCTCAGGTTTTTCCCATGGTCGATGTTTTGCGCATTTTCATAGCCTGGTAGCCAGATCACCAAATTTTGTTGTGTGCCAAGCTCCAAATCAGCTAAACCAAGCTGATATTCGCCTTTCGCACTGCGCCGCCGGGCCAGCGTAATTAAGGTGGAAAGATCGGCATAAGCAGCTTTCGACGGCGCCAGCATAACCAGCCTGATCTCTTCCGTTAGATAAAACTCGCTGCCAATAATGAGCTTGAGTCCATGCTCCTTAGCGGCGACATGCGCTTTAACAATACCCGCCAGCGAGCACTCGTCGGTAATGGCCAGCGCGCGATAACCCAGCTGCGCCGCCCGAGCAACTAACTCATGGGCGTGCGATGCGCCGCGCAGAAAGCTGAAATTGCTTAGGCAATGCAGTTCGGCATAGGCAGGTGTTATGTTAGGGGTGGCTGTAGACGGCATGTTAAATGGGCAGGATGCGCTACGCGCACCAATAGTTTGTAACTGCATAGACGGTTAACGTGCGCGCAGCGCAGCCCGCGCTTAAGCAAACAGCCCTTGCACAAACCATTGCCGGCTGAGTAAGTCGCGATACACCCAATACAGGGCACCGCTTTCGTGTTGCGCAACAAAATAATCGCGGCGCGCGGTCTGTTCCCACCAGCGCGTTTCAATACGCTCCGGTCCGTGCAGTAACTGCAGGTTGCCGTGCCAATACAATTGCTGTTGGCGTTCATGCAGTCGAGCAGGGTGGGGCAATAACCAGGTGGGGCGTATCGAACTTGTGGCGGTACCCGCTTTTTGGGTCGCCTTGCCGGCTACACCAGCGCCGATAGCACTGGCCAGTTCAGGCAAGTGTTCATCCTGGCAACAGATTTGATAGCTAACACTTTCGCCGAGTCGCGCTTTAAGTTTATCCAGCACAACGTGTATCGACTCTTTGCTAACCGACCTGTCATGATCTTGAAAAAGCTGTGCGCTATGTACTTTGGCAGGCAGTAATTGTTCGGCTTTTAAAGCCAGCGTATGAATGCCGGTATTGATACGAAATTGCTCCAGCTTGATGCGGCTCAGGTTCATAAAATTGCTTTTGTCGGCCTGGGCCTGAGTGAGCTGAATTATCAGTTCGCTGCACTGCTTATCGATATGCTGCATATGCCAGATAAACTGCTGGCAGTGCAATTGACGGCTGTGCAGAAATTGGCACAGCTCATTCAGCAAGCGTTGCATGGGGAAGGCCAGCATCTGGCTATTTTCAATCGCGTCAAGAAAAAACAGGCGGCTGTTAAACACGGGTGCGGGCTTAATAAACCGTTGCGGGTCATCGTGCTCGCCGGTGATTTTTTGTAAATATTGTTGCAGTGCCACTCCAAAGCGTTTGCCCAGCGCGGCTGCAGGCAGGTCTAACACCTCCCCTATGCTGCCAAGCCCCATTTTGTGTAATTTGTCGATGCTGGATTTTTCGCAGCGTAGATATTCCAATGCCAGCGGTCGTAGCCGTTGTAGGGTTGCCACTGGTGTGGGTACTTTTATCGGTACGGCTGCATTCTTGGATGCCAGAGTGCGCGCCAGTAAATAAGCTGCCTCCGGCGTATGTGCCAGACCAATTTTTCGTTGATAGCCAAGCTGTTCCAGGCCAGCAGCAATTTCGGTAAGCAGATTCGACAAGCCATTGAACAGCCTCAAGCAACCGGCAACCTCCAGCAGCAAGGTATCGCGCTGGTAAACACAAACAGAGGGGGTGAATTGATAGGCCCAGTTTGCCAGAGCATGCAGGTTGTCTTGCTCGGCGTGGGGGCTGCGCTCAACGACTTGTAGCTGCGTGCTTAAAGCCAGCGCGGTAGTTAACGATGAGCCGGCGGTAATGCCGCTTGCCCGTGCCGCCGTATTGCCCAGCAGCACACGCTGTTTTTCAACCACCGCAACGCCCTGGCTGCTATCCTCTGCCTGGCCACGGGTAAAAACCTCCAGTGGCAGTAAGGGCAGGTAAATGCATAGCCAGAGCATGTTACTGCACTGGTTGCTGGATGCTGGCGGCGGGAGCCGGTTTGTTGCCGGCCACAATATGCAGCGGCATACTCTTAAGTTGCTGTCTCGCTGACTTTTTTACGACCTGATGCGTTGACCACTGCTCAACCGGCAGCGCCGCATCAACCAGGCTGGCTGGCCGCGGTAACACCAGCTGTTGCCCGGCCCAGCCGCCGGGTTGTTTCAGAATATGTAAACCCACATGCCGTGGCTTGGCTTGCAGCATAATACGCAAGCTGGCCGGCGAGGACTGCGCGGCCAATTGCGCAGGCCGGAACTGCACCGCCCAGCTTTGCCCCTCCTGGGCGGCAATTTGCAGCTTGCGTAACTGCGCGTAGCGAATATTAGCGTTGCCGAACCAGCTCAGCACCGCGCTAAAATGACCGCAGCGCAGTAATTGTTCGTTGGCCCATAAGGCATCCGCTGCATTACGGCTTTGCACAATTAATAACTGTTTTAAATTAATGCCGCTTTTTTGTAGCGCCGGCGCGTAAGGAACATAAGGCGGTGCGATCAGAGCAATCCAGCCCTGTTTAGCAAGCTGGTTTAAAGCGGGTAGCAAAATCTGTAATTCGCCGATGCCGTGTTCGCTGCTGAGCAATTCGGTGCTGCTCGCCAACGGCCAGCCACCCAGATGCAATTGCCGGTTCAGGCGTTCATAGCCGGTAGCCAGGCTGGGCTGCGCCGACGAGCGTCGGGCAGCCTGCCAGATCGTTGGGTGACGCAGTACATCGGCTAATTGGGGTTTCATGATTTCAGGATAATACAAAATTAGAATACTGTAAATATATACAGTATTTTATTGAGATGCGCAATCCATGCTGTTGATCGTGCTATATTAAGTATATAAATAATTTTTAGTTATTCATTTAACCATATGAATTCATTCGCAAAATTGTTCGAAAGTTTACAGCGTTCAGGCAGTGAACATCCCATTCTGCGGCATATGCTTATCCTGCTGCTATGCATTGCGGCCGTACTTTTATTGATTTTGAGCGTGCCTATATCAGACGTAATGCGCGGCCAGATTCTCAACCTGCTGGGGATCGTCATCACCGCTGTCATCGCCTTGTCGTCAACGACTTTTGTCGCCAATGCCATGGCCGGCGTATTGCTGACGCTGATTAAGAGTTATCGCATCGGCGACTTTATTCGTATTGGCGAACAGTTTGGCCGTGTTACCGAGCGGGGCTTATTTCATACCGAAATACAAACCGAAGACCGTGATCTGACCACTTTTCCCAACCTCTATCTGGTATCTAATCCACTAACCGTTGTCAGTGCTTCGGGCACGGTGATATCCACAGTGTTATCGCTGGGTTATGACTTGCCACACTCGCGGGTCGAAACCCTGTTACTGCAAGCGGCCAGTGAGGCCGGTCTGGAAGAGCCCTTCGTGCAGGTGACCGAACTGGGTGATTTCGCGGTAACGTATAAAGCCAGCGGATTTTTGCGCGAAGTGAAACAGCTGCTCAGCGCAAAGTCGCTGTTCAAAAAGAAGGTGCTGGATATATTACATGGCAACGGCGTCGAAATTGCGTCACCCACTATTATGAATCAGCGTCCCATAGATCGTGAACTGCAGTTTATACCAGAAGTGGTTAAAGAGAGCCCACAGCCCGAAGCAGATCAGGATTCCTCGCCGGAGACGGTTATGTTCGACAAAGCCGACGTGGCCGAGGAGATAGAGCTGTTGGCAGCGCAGCAAAAAAAGCTGGAAGAAACCATAGCGGCACAAAAAAAGCAGTCGTCTTCAGCCGAACAAAAACAGCAGCTTGCTCAGCTGCAGTCTGAGCTGAGTATGGTGCAGCAAAAGATAACGCAGTTGAACGGCGCAGAAACGTAACAATTTTACTATGCTACGCGCGCAGCATCTGAATATGAAATGTCGTGCCCTCGCCAAGGCGTGACGTGACGGCGATATTACCCTGATGATGTTCGGTGATAATAAAATATGATACCGACAACCCAAGTCCTGACCCCTGACCGCTGGCAAACTCGTCGGTGGTGAAAAAGGGTTCAAAAATTTGTTCCTGTACCTCTTCCGAAATACCAACGCCGTTATCCTCAATTTCAATCTTTAGCATTTCGAACTGTTCGTACACCCGTATCTTAATCGTCGGTTTGTGTCCCTCTCGATCTACCATTTGCAAGGCATGGCTGGCGTTGCGAAACAGATTGAGAAATACCTGCTGCAGTTCAGCGCCAAAACAGAGGAAGTCGGCCAACTCTTTGGGATAGTTGCGTTCGATATGAATGTCTTGAAAACGCAGGCTGGATTCAAATGCTAATACGTCTTCGGCCAGTTGCAGCGTGTTTTCGATAATATCAATCACCTTCGCCGGCTGTTTTTTCTGGCCACGACTGCCGGCAAAGTTCAGCAGATTGTTGACAATAGCGGTTGCGCGCTTGCCGGCGTCACGTGCATCGTCCAGTCGACGCGTGATATCTTTTGCTGCTAAATAACGGCTAAGTTGTTCCAGGTTTGCGCCGACCTCCTGCGCCGTTTTCTGATTGGGCTCAAAGTCTGCTGCCAGATTGCGTTGTACGGTTTGTACTGATTGTAATATGACCCGCAGTGGGTTGTTGATGTCGTGCGCCATACCGGCGGCGAGCTCGCCCATCGACGACATTTTGTCGCGTTGAATCAGCATGTGCTCGGCCAGCACGTTTTGAGTGACGTCGTCGATTAGTACTACCACACCGGTCTCAATTTGTTTCCGCAGCGGGTAAATTGTAATGTCGAAATAGTATTGACCGCGTTGGCTATGTTTAATGGTAATGGTTTCGTCGTTTTTCAGTGCGCGTACGATGTGGTCGGGAGTGACCGTAATCGCCGGGTATATTTGCCATAGATTGTTACCCATCGCAGCGTCTGTGTTAACGCCGGTTACTTCTACCGCGCGATGATTCCACTGCGTCACCAGCCCGTCTTTGGTCACACCGATCAATACCAGCGGCATGGATTGAATAATATTTTTTATGTAAGCCTCGGTCGAACTGAGCCGATCTCCCGTTGTTTTATGCTGCGCCATCTCGGTTTCGAGCAGCTGGTTGGACTCCTGTAATAGCTGGTTTGCGGTTTCGAGGTTGGCGGTGCGCTCGTGCACACGCACTTCCAATTCATCGCGAACCTTGGCCAGCGCCCTGCTCGACAGCAGCGCGCGTTTGCGACTACGCAACAGGCCGATCGTGGCCAGAGACAACAGAATGATCAACACACCGCCGCCGGAATTGGCAACGTACTGCCAATTGGTGTGGCCATCGTTGAGTTGAAATACGTCCAGCAGGCCTGCGCTGGCGGTTTGGCTATGGATTAGAACAACGAGAGTAACCAGAGTTCTGCATAAAAAGAGCGCGCATTTAAACTTATTTTTACTGGTTTGCATTGATATCGGTTTCTGGTTATTTGCACGTCTTATTTTGCCGCCTTTTGCTGGATTAAACTAGTAGCGGCGCATTCATACGCAGCTCGCTAGAGGTGCAGCGAAGTCAACGGATCGCAATGTGATTGCAAAATTAACATCACTATTCGCGGTGCTCCTTATCAAACATGATTTCAAGCCGCGCGGTGATCACGCCAACCGATCCGCGACTGTCTTCCTGCTCGAAGCGGCGCCGCCATAATATTGCCGGCTGAATCTCCGCGAACAGCCAGCGGCGAAAAAAGTTAACGCGATACAGCACGCCTACGCCGTAGGCCTCGGTAAGCCAGCCGGCTTTTTCGTGAGTAGTACGCGGGCTACCGGGCAGACGGTTGGCCTCGCGTTCGCTGATAAAGTCCGGTTTGGTTTTACCGCTGACACTAACGAAATAAGACATAGCGTTCCTGTCGTTAAAACGTTGCGACAGGCCGACAGAGCTGCTCCATTCGATGCCTTCACTTCTTTGCCCGTAGCGAAATCGGTTGGACCAGCGCAGCAGTACGTTTTCGTCAAGCACTTTGTCCAACTCAAACTTGGTGGAGGTTCGGTAGCCGTCACCGTCTTTGAAAGTTAACTCCTCGGTAAAACGACCAGAAAGTGACTCTGAAAAAGGATATTTGTAGCGATAGCGAATACGGCCTTTGAATTTAAAGCTGGGTAAGCTGACGTTAAAATCCAGCCGCGAACGATCTCTATCCACACCGGTGTATTGCAGCGCAACGTCGTTGCTCGGGCTTTCGTCGTCCAGTAGTTTGTCGACATCGTCGCTAACAGTGGACTGCTCGTCGCCATCGTCAGAGAAAATCAGGCCGAGGCGTTTATTAAGGCGTGGCAGGCGTACCTTGCCGCGCAACGCCGGCGTTTTAAAATCGTGCCCGTCTTCCTGGTCCCATTCATATTCAAATCGCAGGCGTAGAAACGAGCGTGCTGTTTCCTCGTCGTTGCGCTGGGTGCCAAAAAATCCATCCATCCAGCCGGCCAGCGCGTCGGCGTTTGTGGTTACGAACTGATGGCTGGAGTCCATCCAGCCTGATTCTACGCCTTGCCCTTCGAGCAGGTCGCACTCGTCAAGGTATTTGCAGCCCAGGGTTTCTACATCGGCCTCACAATGGCTCTTGTAGCTATAGCTGGAACCCCCATATTTAACGAACGGAACAGTTTCATATTGATCCGCTGCGACTGAGTTTGCAATGTAGAAAAGCAGCGCAACGCCGATGGCACCGCAAAGTGATGAGGAGTAGCGCCTGGGCTGGCGCGGCGGCGTGTTTATCAATCGGAACAGCAATTTAGGCGTGTTAAATAAAACATATTGTGAAGAGGGGTGGTCGCTTATTTTTAATCATAACAGCTTTACTTCCGGTCGTGCCTGAGTCGCGCAACTAATCAACAGCTTAAGGTATGCGCCACGCAAAGCCGGCGCCCGGTTTCTATTGGCGCTCAACTGGGATATTGTAAATTATCTGACGTTTGAAGAAATTAAGCTAACACTTATGCGCTCCGCCAGGAATTAATGTACAGCATGAAACGACTCCGCATTATTTATCACAGCCAGAGCGCTCATACCGAGTCAATGGCGCAGGCGGTGTTAGCGGGCGCGCTGCAGGAAGTGGAGGTTGAAACGCGATTATTGCGTGCTTTCGATGCAGGGCTAGACGATTTGCTGGCCGCCGATGCACTAATTTTCGGCACGCCGGAGAATTTCGGTTATATGTCGGGCGCGTTAAAAGACTTCTTTGATCGCACATTTTACCCGGCACAACCGCATGAATTAAATTTGCCGTATGCGTTGTTTGTTAGCGCCGGCAACGATGGCAGCGGCGCAATCAGTAACGTTGAGCGCATTGTCAAAGGTTATCCGCTACGTAAAGTGGCGGAGCCGGTGCTGTCGGTTGGCGAGTTAAGCGAACACAGTTTAAAGCTGTGCGAGGAACTGGGTTTGAGCATGGCGGCCGGCACCTCGATGGGCATATTCTGAGATGATTTCCACCGATTCGCTACTGCTTGAGCAACTGTTGAAGTGGCTGCAGCATGGCCAATATTGCTGGCTCTGCACCGTGATCGACGCGTGGGGTTCGGCGCCGCGCCCGGTGGGTTCATTGATGGCGTTCAACAGCCGTGGCCAGCTCGTCGGTTCATTGTCGGGCGGTTGTGTGGAAGACGATTTGCTGCAGCGCGTGTTGCTGGAAGCGACCGCAACGGTGCCACAGATAATAGAATATGGCGTCAGTCCGGAAGAGAATGAACGGCTGGGCCTGCCCTGTGGCGGTACGCTAAAAATAGTAGTCGAGACCTTAGTGCCGAATGAGCGGTCGAGCAAGCATATCGCCACGCTGCACGACGCCTCACAACAGCGCCAATGCGTGCGCCGGCAGCTGGATTTAAGCAGCGGCGAATTCAGTGTGCAAGCGAGTAGCGAGCGCGCAAGCTTGCAACTCAGCGACGGGCAGCTAATCCATACGTTGGGGCCGCGCTATCGATTACTGCTAATCGGTGGCGGTGAATTGTCACGCATGCTGGCGCAGCTGGCTTTACCCTTTGACTACGAGATTATCGTTTGCGATCCGCGCCAGCAGATCATCGACGATTGGCCGCTGTCACAGGTGACTGCCCTGCAAGGTATGCCCGACGACATTGTGCGCGACTACGTGCAGGACGAGTTTAGTATTGTACTGGCGCTAACCCATGACCCGCGTATTGACGACATGGGGCTGATGCAAGCCCTGCAGTCGCCGGCGTTTTATGTTGGCGCGCTGGGCTCGCAAAAAACGGCCGCGAAGCGCCGCGTCCGCTTGCAGCAGTTGGACCTGCCCGCCGCTGCCATCGAACGATTGCATGCGCCCGTGGGTTTGGCAATTGGTGCGAAAACCCCGGCTGAAATTGCAGTTGCAATTCTGGCCGACCTGATCCGTATAAGAGCGGAGCGACGGTGATCCAGCGCGCGCAAGCGCTTATGTTAGCGGCTGGTAGCAGTCAACG
>JBBKXJ010000266.1:0-11007 GCA_037969395.1 Pseudomonadales bacterium | reverse complement strand
AGCCGCCAAGGGGCCATCCGCTGCGTTGCATTCCCTTGACATATGCCCAATATGCCTTCGGAAATGCGCCTTACGGCTGACCCCTTGGCGACTCGCTATATGAACGCTTTATTCGTTACACCACACTAAACCCGTAGGGTGTGCCCTGTTTACCCGTCAAACCCGAAACAATTGCAGCGTGCGCGCGGCGCACCCTACTCATTATTGATTGCGCCGTAGACTCTATGCGCTGGCGGCGCTAGCCTCGACCGTCGCTTGCCCATTTCCTAACCTGTAAACACAATCCGCCACCTCGACCAATGCGGACTGGTGCGAAATCGCCAGAATAGTCAGGTCGCCGCGCAATTTTTCTATCGTTTTGCAAATGGCCTGCTCGCTGGCAGGGTCCAGCGCGCTGGTGGCTACATCGAGAATAAGCAGGCTCGGCTTGTGCACCAGCGCGCGCGCAATAACGATGCGCTGCCGCTGGCCGCCGGATAATTTACCGCCACGCTCACCGACCAGGGTGTGCATGCCCAGCTCCTGCTGGCTGACGAACTCCCAGGCATCGGCGGCGCGCAGCGCGCGTTCGGTGTCGGCTTCGGTTAGCTCGGGGTCGCCCAGCGTCACATTGTGGGCAATGGTATCGTGCAGCAGCACTGTGTCCTGCGGCACGTAGCCAATCATACGGCGCCAGGTTTGCAGATCCAACTCCTGTAGTGGCGTTGCATCTATCAAAATCGTGCCCGCCTGCGGCTGCATCAGGCCGATGACCAAATCGACAAAGGTGGTTTTGCCCGCACCCGAAGGGCCTACCAGGGTGGTGAGCGCACCGGCCTCTATACGCACAGACAAATCAGCAAAAACAGGGTGTTTGTTATATGCGAATCCAACGGCCTGGAATTGAATACCTGCACGCAGACTTGGTATCTTGCCGGCTCCGAGCTGCTCCTGCGCAGCGTCAGCATCCTGTATTGCCTGCTTGATCGACCAGTAGGCGCTCTCACTGATCACCATTTTCTGAAATTGTTTTTGCACTTTGCCGAGAAAAGCCAGCATCCGGCCCAATGTGATAACCAGCACCATCACCGTTGCCAACGGCGTGTCGAATTGCACCAGCGCGACGAATATGCCCAGCGCGATAATAATCGCAAACATCTCTTCCTGAGCGGCATTCAGCATGGCGCTGCTAAACACCTGGCGCTGCAGCGATTTGTTCAGCTTTGCGGTTTCCATGGCCAGTACGCTGTCGGCCAGGTGCTCGCGCGCCATCGCCTTCAGCGGTTTCACCGATTGCAAGGTGTCGGTCAGGCCGGCCATTAGCGAATTTAGAAGGTTTGTTTGCTTTTTCCCTGCACGACGCGCAATGCGTACCAGAAAATGCGAGATGCCCATTACCACACAACCGGCCAGCAGACTGATAAGACTGGCCTTCCACGACACCGCGAAAGCGATGCCGCCGTAAATCAGTGCCTGAATCAGAAAAGTGATGACCGTCGCGCCATTCACAAAAGCATCGGAAGCACGCTGTGCCTCGGTCGCCAGCGCATTAGTCAGCTTGCCGATGGGCTGATGCAGAAAATATTCCCAGCGGCTACGCAGAATGGAGTGCAGCATTTGCAGACGTAAGTCAGTCGCTATGCGGGCAGCGGTATAGCCGACCTTCTTTTGCGCAACTAACAGCAGCAGGCTTTTCAGGGTGACACCAAGCACGATAATGATCAGCATTACGCTAATACTGGGATCAATGCCAAAGCGGGCCAAAGACTCGGTTACAAACTGTTCAAAGGCGTTTTGTTGTGCAGGGTCAGCAGCACCAGCGTCATTACTGATAGCAATATTGAGCATGGGCAGCAATGCCGAAAGACCTACGCCTTCGGCAATGCCGGCGAGCAGCAGCGCCACCAGCATAACGAAAGTCTGCCAGGGATAGGTTCGAAAAAAGCTCAGCATTAACTGCATGATGGGGGACGCTTATCAGTGCTTGGAAAATGGCGTCGCATTATGCCCGATGCCCGTGCAATAAGCATGTGGCAGACGTGTACGAGTCAACGTTCGCGGGTTAACAAATAGGCGCTGGCTGCAACCACAACAAAAATGGGTGCCAACACACTGAAGGCGATATTTAGCTCAAGCACTAAGCCAACAGTTTGAATAATTTGCGTGCCGAGATAAAAAAGTATGCCGACAATAGCGCCCGTGGCGATTTGCTTACCCAGACTGCCACGCGGTGATTCCAGCCCCGCCCCAAGCGCGGTAGCGAGCAGCACCATGGCGCCGGCGGCAAACGGGATGCTGGCCTTGGTCCAGAATGCCAGCTCGTAGGTGTCGGCTTTTTGGCCGCGCGAACGCAAATACTGTACGTATTCGCTGAGGCCGGATAGCGACATGCCGGCGGTAGATAGTGACAACGCGGGCAGCTCTTCGCGGGTCCAGAACGGTCCCATGCTTATTTTATCGATATGCCGCGTTGTCAAATTGCCTCGTTTGACTTCCTTGTATTCCAGGTCGAACAGTGTCCATTGGCGGTCAGCGTGGACTTCGGCGCGTTTGGCATGAATCGCCACGCGTAGCTCGCCGTTGGCATCAAATTGGTATAGATCGATGTCTTGTGGAATCTGACCGAGCCTGAATTCGCGCACGTTCATATAGTTGCGGCCGTCGGTCGACCACAGCCCGCGGTCCTCCAACAGATTCGCGTCGCCGCTACGCATCACGTTACGCGTGGCCTCGGCCTTCTGATGCAACGGTGCCGCGACGTATTCGGTGAGCAGGCCCAGCGTCACCATCATTAGCAGCGTGGGAGCCGCGATCGCCGTGACAATGCGCCGTATGCCCATTCCCGCCGCGCGCAATACGACCAGTTCACTGTGTTTGGCCAGCGATGCCAGCCCCAGCAACGTGCCAAGCAGGGTGATGGCGGGGGCCAGGTCCAGGGCTCGCTGCGGCAGTGTGAAAGCCATAAAAAGTAGTACCTGGGGCAGCTGGTAGTCGTAGCTAATGTGTTCCAACTCACCGACAAACGCCACCAGCCCGAATATCGCCATCAGCACAACCAGCACGACCAACCAGGATTTGCATAACGTAATGGCGATGTAGCGATCAATAATCAACATTAGCTATTTTCGCAATTTCGGAATAACGAGCAACAGGAACAGTAACACCAGCGGGAACAGGTAGGCTGCCCACAGACCCGGAAATGCACTGAGCTTACCTTGCTCAATCGCATTGCGCAGCGCGCCGATAAGCCCGAGCAGCAGCGCGTACACAACGATGGCGCTAAAAAAAATGCCAAACCGGGATTGGCGCGGCTGCGAGCGGCTAAGCGGCACCGCCAGTAACGCCAGCAATATTGTCGCCAGTGGTGTTGATACTCGCCACTGAAATTCGGCAATGTCTTTAGGCTGATCCGACGCAGCCAGACTGGCAGTAGGTTCCGCTTTGCGTTTGTAGCTACTGAGCTTTTCCGCTTCCGGTATGTGGGTGATGAGTTCCCCAAAGGCCATGCTGGCGTCGCGTTGGCCCTGGCGATTTAGCAAGTAAAGGTGGCCTCGCAGAAATTTTACTTCGCGATCTTCCGCGGCCGAAGTTTTCGGTAAATAGGCCTCTTTAGCCAGAATAATCTCTGATTTCGCACCGCGATCAGCTTGCATAAACACGTCGAGCAAGCGTTTTTGCTCGCGGTCAATGGCGCGGGCGTAGAGCACGTAGCCGCTGTCTTGTAGTTTAATAAAGCGGTCTTCCGTCATTGTTGCGATATCGAATTCATCTACCAGCTGCGACTCCAGTCTATAGCTTTCGCCATAGGCCCAGGGGCGACCAAATATCGACAGCATGGCGACCAGCACGGCGAATACCAGCGCCAGCTTGGCGACCGCCGTCATAATACGCAATTCGCTTATGCCGGCTGCGTGCATGGCGGTCATTTCCGAGTCCTGATGCAGTCGACCAATCGCAGCAACAATCGATAAATACAGCGCGGAAGGCAGCAGTGTTTCAAACGCAATTAGTGTGTTCAGCAGAATCAGCCGCATGGCCGTCGTCGGCTCGATAATACCGTCTGCTGCCTGAGTAAGCTGTAACGCGGCCGTATAGGCAACGAAAAGCACAACGAGTAGCCCAAAGCCAAGCATAAACGGGCGCAGAATTTCCTGCGTTAGGTAACGGTCGATGATCAAGAGAGTTTCAGAGTTTCGGGTGCTTATTGGTTTGACGATAAGGAGAATATTGTACCGGAGTATGTGATGTTGCGTTCGCGCTGTTTTATTAATATGTGCAGGTAAAAATGACTGTGCTGGTTAACCGATTACGATATGCTTCAGCACCGGTTTGAATTGATATTACTGAGGCTCACAATAAGCGACAGCAACGCGGATACGCAAACCGAGCCATTAGCTGACATGTGGCTGCTAATGGGCCACAAGGCGGGTGATAATAATCAGCTGCTGGCGCTGGCAGAGGCCGTTGGCCAGCCCTTTGTCAGCAAGCAGTTTCACTATAAGCCCTACGAATTGCTAAGCAATCGGCTGTTGCGTGTCACCCTGGCCGGGGTTGATCGACAGCGTTCAAGCCAGCTCAAGCCGCCGTGGCCGCGTTTGGTGATCACGGCCGGGCGACGCAACGAACCGGTGGCGCGCTGGATTAAAAAACAGGCAGCAGGTGAGACGCGTATTGTGCATATTGGCCGACCCTGGGCCAGCCTCGACGTATTCGATTTGATCATCACCACGCCGCAGTATTTTTTGCCTGAGCGCGATAATATCCTGCATCTTCCACTGCCGCTGCATCGGTTGACCCGCCCGAAGCTGCAGGCGGCTGCGGACCAGTGGTGGCAGCAACTGGCGCATTTACCGCGGCCCTATACGGTGCTTCTGGTGGGCGGCAACAGCGGTCGATTCGTGTTTACGCGGGCCAAAGGTGCGGCGTTGGGCAGGCTGGCTAACGAACACGTAAGGGCTGGCGGCGGTTCGCTGCTAGTCGCCGATAGCGCACGCACGCCGGCGTCAATGTTTGCTGCCCTGCAGCAGCAGCTTACCGTCCCGACCTTTATCCATCGCTGGAGCGCAGGCGCCAGAGATAATCCCTATATGGCGCTGTTGGGTCTGGCCGATCAGCTGATTGTGACCGGTGAGAGTATGTCAATGCTGGCCGAAGCATGCAGCACCAATAACCCCGTTTTAATCTTTGATCCGGCCGATAGCGACCGCCGCTGGTGGCGTCACATTCGCAATTTCCACCACAAACCGCTAAGTCATTGGCTCGCCATGCGCTTTGGCCCGCAGCGTATGCGCCGCGATGTTGGCAATATTCAGCGCGCATTGGTGGCCAGCGGTCGTGCCACCTGGCTTGGTGATAACGCAACCACAGCGTCGCTGCAGGCGACACCGACAGACGAGCTGCAGCGAGCGGCCGAGCGGGTCCAGGCCTTGCTTGAGCTGCCGCGTCGGTCTGAGGGGAAGGTCGCTTAACTACATCGCATCATACGTAACCAAATCCGCGCGCTCACTTCATCTACACGTGCCTTATGCTGCAGCAACGTGCGAAGCTTCGCTTAATGGATGTAGTGGTGCTGGCGGCAGATCCGGTGTCTGCGCCAATACTTCAAACGCATCGTGTCGCACATGATTCGCGCGCATTTCCGCACGCAGAAAATCTTCGCTGATCACACCGTCGTTAACGCATTCTTTTAGCAGACCGAAGAAAAAATTTTGCTGGTTTTTATCAGGATGTGATTTGTATTTACCACGGAAAGCGTATTCGCCCAGCAGGTGGCGGCGGGCGCGCATAAACCACACCACCGGCGGGAAAAACGGGAACCGTTCCGCCGGTCGCCAGTCGGTAGGCAAACCGGTTTTCCATGGCTGGGTTCGGCGCCGCGTGGTGTGCAGCATTTTGGTGGTGGTGTTGAATTTGTCGAAATCGTTCCACTCGTGTTCCAGCAGGCCGATGCTGTCTCTATCTTCATTACCGAGACAAATCCACTGTTTGTAATCCAGCTCGAAGTCAAACATGGAGTTGAACTGCGCCTCGGCGCGCCAATGAGTGAGTTTGGCGCAATCCAGCAGCATCACGCTGCTGGCCATGCACTTGTCTATGAAGCCTTTGCTGCCGGACCGTGGCCGGCACACAATCGCCTTGCCCTGCATATCGCGCGACAGCAGTTGCCAAATGTCGGCGGCGGCGAAAATATCCGGGTCCATCACAATGGCGCGGCCCTGGTAGTCCATCAGCTCCGGCGGTAGAAAACGCGTCGGCGTAAACGACTGCAGATCGTCGTTCAGCCATTCGCGTTTCACCCCGTCGCGTAAATATTGCTGCCCCTCGCGCGCCGCAAACCACGGGTAGTCCTGCATGTCGATAATACGCACGTTAAATTTGTCGTTGTTTTGTGAGTAGCGCCGTAACGCGTACTCGGCAACTTTGGCGCCAGCCATCTGTTTGTGGTTGGTCTGAATGAAAACGCAGTGGTCCATGGTTGACGATATTCCTCCATTAAATGCTCCGCATGGTAGCGGAATCTGTGGTCGCCCTCAATTGATCAGGTAGTGAATATTGGGGCGCTCGATATTACGTTGATGCGCTCGAAGCCTGCAATTCCTGCGCTGCTGCGGGGCCATAATTAAACATCGGGTGCAGCCGCTCGGCGACAATTCTATGCAGAGTTTGTAGTTGCTCGTCGTCAAAATAATCCTTGTAGCCGCCGACCTTGGCTTTGCGAACCTTATAGGTATTAGGATCATTTTTGTCTTTCGCAACCATGCGGCTGCCACTGAGCCAGAACGTACGTTTTTGCTCCATTTTGCGCATGTTTTCGACCGAGGCAAAGTCGACCGCCTGTTCCACCTGTTGACCGCTGCCGGGTGTTCCGAGAAAGCTGACAATAGTGTTCAAGGTGCCGGCAGTATCGCTGCGCAGGTCTTCGTAGCGCACAATCAGCAGATCATTGATACGTTCCGCCTCATCGGCCCATAAATTAAGATAATCGATCACAGCGTTCAGACCCGAATCGTTGGCCATGACAAAATCGAAAATTTCGATATCGCTGCCGTGCTGCGGATAATTATTGAGCGCCTTTTTACCGGCCCGCATGCGATATTTCCACTGAAAAAATTGTGACACGGCAACGTCGAGCGGGTTGCGCACCAGCAGAACAACTTTGCTCGCGTAAAAGTCAGCCTTGCTGTCGCGGTTGCCGGTATAGTCCTTGACGTAGTTGTCGTGGGTAAAAAACAGCTTCGGTATCGCCTTGTTTTTGCGATGCAGGTTGTCGAAGCCAATCAGGTGACGTTCGCTCAAGCCGTGCTGCAGCTGGTAAAAGCGTGACAGCAGCACACGCAGCCAAGTGCGGCCGCTTTTGCCGAACGACACGATCACCGCATCGGCCAGTTGCAGCTTGCGGAACTCTTCCTTGCCGCGCAGCCAGCGCTCGATACGAATTTTTTTCTCTTTCGGTAAAAAAAATACCGCATTGAGAATCACGAAGCGGCTGATTTTTTTGAAAACAGTGTGCATTAAGCGTATTTAGACCCTAAAAATGGTTTTTCGACGGCTGCAGAGTATACGTCAAGTTGGCGTGCTGTCGGCCTGTTCGGGTAGTAAGCGTTGTATTCTGGCGACGACTTTCTGCAGTTCATCCTCAGGCGTTAGACCGCCGGGCAGCCACTCATTCCCCAACGGCACCGCCAGCTGTTTGGCATAGAGTTGCCGGTGGATAGCGGTTAAATCGCGTGGCTGATAAATTGCCCCCAATTTACCGAGCACGCGCTGGCCTAAGCTGCCGCCATTCGACATCGCGATCAGACGTTGCTGCAACCATGAACGCAACCCTTTCTGATAGGGCAGCGCAAAGATTGCCAGTGGTTTACGCTGCCGCGCGACCTCTATCATCATCGACATGCTGTCGCCGGTAACGATGAACCGATCAGCACAGGCCAGCAAAGCAAGATAGGGATTATCGCTGCTTTCCGCCGACCAACAATACAAGCGGGCGTTTGCCGGCAGCGCCTGTTGCAGTGCTGCGACCACCGCCGGCGGCGTGCGGCGACTGGTCGTTATATAAAGGCTGCCAGCGCCGGCCGCCCGCTGCGCCATCTCAAGTAACTCGCGCGCTGTGTCGGGGTCGAAGCGGAACGGTTTGGTTTGGCCTCCGACCAGCAACACCGTTAGCGGCTGTGGCAACTCGCTTAAGCGCGACTGCCACGCGTCGGCAGCTGCCGCTATCGCGCTGTCGTTGCTGCGCATTAGCGGTAAATCGAGCTTCAGTACGCGTTCGTTGGTTGGTAGCAGGTATTGCGAGGCAACGACAATCAAGCTGAAACGCGCCATCCACAGCTTGGGCCTGCCAAGCAATACGATACGACTGTGATCGCCGGAACGCTTGCGTATCCACAGTGCCGCCATCGCTGAGCGGCGGCCTATGGTGAGTATCAGGTCTGGCCACGGCGGCTGCAGGTTGTCTGAGCGCTCAAGGTCGAGATGATATAGCGAGGCCATAAATAAATGCGGCTTACCCAGCACATATTTTGGCTTCGGTAGCACTCGTTTGATCTCGAACGGCAAGCCCAGCGCCTCGGCAATGATTGCAACCTGCGCGTTGTCGCCTGGCTTGTCGCCGATCACCAGCCAGATCAGCGGGGCGCTAGTTGTTGCTACACCTGCCATCTAGCGAATCAGGCCGCGCCGGTATAGCTGCAATAGAAATCCCCATACATGGATTAGCGGGCGTCGTCGCACTCGTTCCGGAATTTCGATGCTGGTGCCCGAGTGGCGCTGTAGTTTCCAGGCGATATAGTCCAGTCCATTATCAAAGGTAAACAGGGCTTTAATCAGCCGCAAAATTGACAGCAATTTGCCTTGAACCATCCGCGCTGGCCAGGCGAAGCGCGACGCAAAGCGGCTTATGCGCGGTGCCTTGCATTCGTACCTGGCGTCTTCGTCTTTACCGTATATAAGTAGCGTGTAGTTTAACGCGCTGGCAGTGAGGCGGGTGGCCGCGCAGTAGTAATCTAATGAAGCAGCGACTAACTCGGCCGGGCGATCGGCCTTTTCCGAGCGCAATTCTGCCGCGTAGGTCATCTTAAACCCGCGTTGCCAGATTGTCTGAACGCTGCCAGTGGCAGGTAAGCGGGGTAACACGCGGTTCAAAAATGTGCGCACGGCGGTCGCCTGCGCGGCCTGCATTAACTGCTTGCTGGCAGCGTCGCGACACCAGGCAACGGCCGTCGGCTGCGCAAAACGCGCCCATATATACGAGTGAAACCAGCGCCACGACACGCCGCGTTGGAAATCGGCAACCGATACCACCGCGTATTTTGTGCGCAGCGTTCGCCTGCCAGCGGGAATTTCCAGATAAAACACATTGGGTGCCAGCAGGCGGTTGGCAATGGCCTGCAGTTTGCTGTCGTAGAAAGATCGGTAATCGTCAACAATCAGATAAAGATCGACGATACCGTCTAGCAGATCGCCGCTGCGCAGGCAGGAGCCGTAAAACAGCACCGCGGTTATCGAATCGCCATGGCGTTCGCGCAGCGTCTTCACCAATAGTTTCAGCGCCGGCGAAGGCGGAAAATCCTGCTGCAAGGCGACCGCTTTCGGTCTTACAGTTGCATTCATATGGCGGTCAACTCGTTCATAGTTTGATAAATGTTATCTCTCCTCCGTTGCTGATAATGACTGGACCCGCTGCGCGCCGCGCATGGAAGATCTCGCCGTCGAGATTATAGCTGCCGTCCAGATAAAGTTTGATGTGTTGCTGCGCATTATGGCTCAAATAGCCCGCCTGCGGACTAACAAAACGGTTCGGCCGGCCACGCAACACCGCCGGCAATGCGCGCAGCAAGTGCTCTGCCGGGTCGCGAATCGCGGTTAGCCGCAGCGTGCCGGGTTGCTGGCCCCAGTAAGGCCGAATGCCGAGGAACAACCGATGCAGTGTGCTTACTAAGAGTAATATCGTAGCGTGATCCACTGCCTCGGCGGCGTCGTCCAGCGCACAGTCGAGCGAAAAGCCGAGTTGCAAAGGTTGATAAAACTTCGGGTCATGCCACAGCCAACCCCAGACGGTGCGCACCAGCCCCAGGCCCAGGCTTAACTGATCGCCAAGGCCGCGTGAATGAATTTCTTTATGGGCATAGTCGGTGCCCTGCATAATAATGCCTGCGCCCATAAACATGCCGTAGCTGGCGGGCTGTTGCGAGTCTGTCTGCACGCGCAGCACCGAACGCTGCAATAGCTGGCAATTATGCTGCTTACCTTGTGCCCATGCGACCAGCCGAGTGACGGCGCGCAGTAGATTACCGCTAAGGCCAACATCACCGGCGGTCATATTGGCCGTGCCGCCGGGCAGCACCAATACGCGCGGCGGCTGTTCGAAAGGCGAATTTTCCAGCAGTTGGGCCAGCACGGCGGCTACCGTGCCATCACCGCCATTGATGGCTACTACATTGACGGATTGGTCGGCAAATTCTTTTAACGTGGGTCGAATCGCCGCACTGTTTGCGGTTTTCCGGTGCCGTATGGCAGCGTGCTTAGCCAACAGCGCTTCTATTTTAGCCAGATATTTGCGATTGCCACGGCTTGCGGGATTGCTAATCACTCCCAGTGCAACAGAGTCCAAGTGTATGTGAATCTTAGTACCCCTTCAAGGTGATATTGCCTAATGCAGCGCTAAGCAGGCCGTTCTCTGCAAGGCGCGCTGGCGCAGGCATAGTGGGCTCTACGTCAAGCCAACGCAACGCCGCAGAGGGCGGCCTGCTTAGCGCCCTTCGGGTCAGTTCAAAAGCGGCCCATTGCTTCGTCTCCTAACGAGCCTACTTTTGGTGTTCTCCCTCGACGTAGGCCCACTATGCCTTCGGGAAAACGCCTCGCACTGGACCGCTTTTGAACTGACTGCATTAGGCAATATCACCTTGAATGGGTACTGGTTAGTGTTTTTGCTGTTGCCAGTTGACTGTTCTGCTGTGGCGCTCAAGCAATTCAGGACTTTACGTTTGCTCCTGGTCGCCGAATCAATCAGCCAGGGATATGGTCTTA
>JBBKXJ010000265.1:0-4823 GCA_037969395.1 Pseudomonadales bacterium | reverse complement strand
CCAATGGTTGGTCAGGCTCGTCAGGACGGCCCGTTGTGCAGCGTGAAGATCTGGCTGTTGCAAACAGGCCTCGCGTCGCGCCTTCATCCAAGACAAATGCTTGCGCAGTGCCCGGTGGTGTCGCTGGAAGGCGCTGGATTGCCGGCCCAGCGGTTTGTCTTCCTCCCAATGGAGCAATCGTAGCGCGTTCAGGTGGTAGAGTTCACCGATCGCCTCGACCCACTCGAACATCCAGGCTTTCTGATCGGGCCAACGGCGGGCCGCGTCGAGAAAATCGCGGCGCACGTGCGCCCAGCAAAAAGCCAGCACAATGATCGGCAGCTGTCTCGCCAATTTCTTGTACGCACTGTAGCGGTCGCACACCAGAAAGACGGGGAATTGGCCTGCCTCCAGCTCACTGAAGTGGTCCAGCGGCACACCGGCGTCCCGGCCCGGTGCCATCTGGTAATGCACCACCGACGGTGACTGCGTGACCCACAGGTACCAGCGGTTGCTGGCCTTGTTTTCGATTTCCTCGAAGACCTTCCAGCCGGTCTCATCGGCATGAAACAGGCGTTCGGTCAACTGCTTCTCCCGCAGGGCGTCGACCAACGGGTCAAACAAGGGCACCAGGCGTTGCAGTCCACCGGTCACCGTGCCCTGGGACAGAGGGCAACCCAGATGCGCGAAATCGTTCAACAGGCGATGGGTCGCCTGCGCCGACAAATATTTGTCGAGTAATATCTCGACCCAGACGGACACACCGAGCATGCTGCGGGGCAACACGCGGGGCGCCGGTGAGGCCGTCACAATACGTTTCTCACCCTGGCAGCCACAGCCGCGGTATTTCTTGCGGCGGATTCTGCGGAGGTAGGGGGCCACCCGGATTTCAATGATCTCGGAATCCTCCGTTGTCCCGAGATCACGATGGGGTAACCCGCAGTCGACGCAGTATTTCTCGTCCTCGGCCAGATCCCGGATTTCTTCCCTGACGGGTAAGTGAGGACGCAGTGTGCGCCCATGCCCCCGAGACCCGGGTTGTTGTCCCCGGGAGCGAGCCGGTGTCACCGACTGCTCATTTGAATGTGAGAGCGTCTCATGACGCTTGGATTGTTCGCTCTTCTTGCCGTACAGGCGTTGGTTCAGGTCTCGCACCTTCGCCTGTTCCTGCGCCAGCTGCTGTTTGAGTTCGGCTTCACGGCCAAGCGCTCGCTCATGCTGCGTTTTGTAGAAATTGCACTGCGACTTCAGCTCGATATAGTCCAGCTTGCTCAGTACAACCGTCTCCCTGGCAAATGGCAGGTCATCGCACTGCTCTGTGGGAGCTGCCGAAGCGTATAGGAGGGCTGTGTGGTCCATGACTGACGTTATACCCGAAAAAAGCCCGTGTGTCCCGTACTTTTTGCAGCGCGGCCTAAAATAGCCTATGGGGAGGCCGAATATTTACATATAACCTACTTTCCGCACATCCAAAATGTGACATTTTCGGATTTATTACCCAATAATTATTTACGAATTTTGTTGCCCGTTACATCCGCACGCCGGCAGTTTTTTCAATCATCAAACTAGATTACCCCAGTATTCCTCTACTGTCATGCCGAGTAGTGGCAACACGTCCTTCTGTGTTGATGTGAGTTCATCCTGGTACTGCTTGATGAGTTTCTTGCCTCGCATCACGCGATACAGCGACGTGTCGTGAAAGCGGTCGAAGATCTTTGCGGTGGTGGGATGATAGGACAACCGATGTTCCGGGTAAATATCGACCGCATCGATGGCATGATCGTCCATGCTCTTCCGTACCTGGCGCTCGATCACCGCCTGTAGGATTAATGCCATGAAGAACAGAAACATCATCGCTTCGACCCGCTCGACTTTCTTGAACAATGTCGGCGCGGCATGGTGAACGCTTTTAAGCTGCTCGAAACGCTTCTCCAGCCGGGGCTGATACTTGTATGCCAGCAGCGCCTCTTTAGCACTCATCGCTTTGTCGGTGCACAGGAGTGGGAATATGCCGTCAAGCCGCCGCTCCTGCTCGAGGGCTTTCTGGTTGCGACTCCAGGCTAACGAGTAGATGGTTGTCTCCTTGGTCGTGTAGCGGGTGTGCTTGCCGGGGCGACCTTTGCCAATCTGGCACGTCCGGCGCTCTTGAACCGGCAGGAGTTCGATGTGATAGAAATCACGGGCCCGGTGCGCGTCGAGCAGCTTCTCGACGCGCTCGGTGATCTGCTCTTTGCTCTTGAGTTGATATGTATTGAGTTTGCCGGCCAGTTCGCCGAGCGCCTGCTCCACGCGCTGCAGACGTTGTCCACGGGCTTGTCTGTCGCGCTTTCTCTTTTCACTGGTGTAGATCCAGTGCACGGGGTAGTCGGCTTTAGCAGTCGTATAGTCTCCGGTGAAACGATAGAATGTCTCATACTCGGTTGTGCTGTTGGGAACGAGCTGGCGCAGGATCCGTTTTTTTGTCTTGTGGGTCGTTTTAAGCGCCTGCTTGAACGTTTTGACCTCGCCCCAGGTCTCGGGCAACAGGGTGACGACCCGTCCACTATGGCCGGTGATGAAGGAGAGCTGCCTGTCCGTGCAGACCTTGCAGTCGGCCACATAGAGAAAATCTGGCCGGCCGGCAATCGCCCGGACCTGCTTCCACGTCTCGATATGCGTGGTGTCGTCGGTACGGTTGCCCGCATAGGTCTTGAAGTGAATCGGCACGGCACCGTCGGCCGTGAGGGTTAGACTAAAGACAATTTGCTTCAAATCGGGCCGGTGATCCTTGCAGTGCCCGCGCACAAAGCGCAGCCCGTCACGGGTCTGGGGCACCACAGGTCTTGACGCTAGTCGAATCGTTATGGATCTGTGACAAATCAAGCGCGGTCGCCTGCACCAGCTTGAGCACCAGATCAGTCATCAGGCTGGCTCTGTCCGCCGCGTAGAGCTTGTCCAGCGCCCGGCCATAGCGATCGTCGTTGAACAGCGCTTCAGACACCTCACTGGTGCGCCCGAACAGTCGCCCATCGAACTCAGTGGTCCACTGCGGGAGTTCGTAGAGTGGTTGGCGACCGCTGGCGATGTTGAAGACCAGCAACAACAAGGTATCGGCTGCCGCCACCTTCTCATTACCGTGCCCGGGAAGGGTGTGTCGGAGTAATTCACTGAACCCCAATCGCTGCACCACCGCTTGCAGTAGCGGCATGACGCCAACCCGTTTGCGGCGTATCTGCTCTGTGGCTTCGGCTGCTGGCGACATGGCGGCGTTTCGATTGACAACTGCACATAATATATTTAATAATAGTGCAGATGTCAACCCCAACAACCATCAAGAAGCTTGAACAGCAGCGCCAGGCGCTGCTGCTCAAGCTACTGGAAACCCAGGCAATGATTCGCGGCAGCTTCGGTGTCGCCTATCGTAAATGTGGCAACCCGAACTGCCGGTGCGCGCAGGGTGCAGGTCATCCGATGAATCGGATGACCTGGTCAGAGGGTGGACGCTCGAGAACCAAGACAATACTTGCCAAGGATGTCGAGTGGGCAAAAGCGATGGCTGGCAACTACAAACAATTCCGCAAGAACCGACAGGCTTTGCGGGTACTGGAAAGAAAGATCAATCTCGCCCTTGATCAACTTGAAGCGAAGGTGGTGGACAAGACAGCGTGTAAACGCGGTTACAAGACATAACCGGTTTTGTACAGCAAAATGGGGTGTTGAGCAATTTCAACCGTTTGAGACAAGAAAAGGGATAGAGGAAACTGCTCGATGAATCAACAGCTTGCAGATGCTAAAATCGGTAATTGTCCAATCTCGTTTGTGCGGAAAGTAGGATATAAAACAGCCATTTATACAAACTCAGTGTTGATCGAAATTGATTGATTTCTATCACTAACAGTTACATCCGTAGTTACATCTTAACCGATGTAAGCAGGATGTAACTGATTTAGAGGGCATGTATGGCCGGTAAGGTCGCATTCACCACCAAACGTATTGAGGGCTTCCAATGCCCGCAAGGGAAAACCCAATCTTTCTTATGGGACGCCGACGCTAAAGCAAGCGGTTTAGGTGTGCGCGTTACACCTGCAGGAAAACCAGCGTTTATCTTTCAGAGTCGATACCAGAACGGCACCATTCGCATCACGATAGGCAGCATTAAATCGTGGGCAATACCTGATGCTCGCAGGCGTGCCAGAGAGCTGCAGCGAATCATCGATTCTGGCCGCGACCCAAGAGCAGTTATTGCTACACAAGCGAAAGGCGATACGGCAGCACGCGAAGCAGCAAAGCGGGACATTCTTACTGTTCAAGATGCGTGGAATGTCTATCTAGTGCCTGCCCGATAACCCCTCATCCCGTTGAAAACACTTGTTTTATTGTTTATTCACACGGCTGAAGTCCGCTATAATATCTCCCCTCGATGTCCAAAAACACCGGGAAACAGGCGAATTCACGTCATAAAGGCCCCTAACTTCGCGAGATTTTGTGATGAGAACTGTTAAACAGGCACAGTCCAATTTTGGCCAGACCAACATTGCCGACATTCGCATTGATCCGCGTTCCAGAGATGACATTCCCGCCGTGTTGAAAGGCTTACAGTATATCTATGTTAACCCTGACCTGCGGAACAAGGTCTTTACGTTGCTGGAAGAGTCGCGGGTGTCGACTGCCCGGAAAGATACTGGCAGGCCGGGTATGGAGTTATGGAAAGTGTTTGTTCTGGCGACGCTGAAGCTGGGTTTACGCTGTGACTATGATCGGCTGCAAGAGTTGGCCAATCAGCATCAAACGCTGCGGCAAATGTTAGGGCATTCTGGATGGGAAGATACGGAAGCGTATGCGCTACAAACGCTGATAGATAATGT
>JBBKXJ010000264.1:0-4975 GCA_037969395.1 Pseudomonadales bacterium | reverse complement strand
TTGCCACGCGTGGTGCTGCCGGTATAGTGGTTCTGTTTTTTTAAAGGTAACAACGATGATCAAATACTTGTTGATGCTGGCGCTGGCGATAGCCGTGACCGGTTGCGAAGCAGCCGCCGCCGATACCGCCGTCGCAGACTCGGGCAATAACCCAACGAAATCCACGGTGCCCCCTATGAGTGAGACAAGCGAAAAGAATATGGCTAACACTGGCGCCGAGCCGCCGATTGCCACGAAGCGGCCCAAGCGACTGACGATACACGGCGATACCCGAATCGATAACTACTTCTGGCTGCGCGACGACGATCGCAATGACCCCGAAGTGTTGGCCTATCTGGAGGCCGAAAACAAATACTTCGAGGCCAAAACCGCGCACACCAAAGCACTCGAAGAAACGTTGTTCAACGAAATCATCGGCCGCATCAAGCAAGACGATTCATCGGTGCCCGTCAAAATCGACGAGTACTGGTACTACACTCGTTACGCGGCAGGCGAAGACTATCCGATCTACGTCCGCAAGAAAGGCTCGATGGACGCCAACGAGAAAATAATGCTCGACGCTAACGAGCTTTCCAAGGCGCATGATTACTACGACATCAATAACTGGAAAACGACCGATGACCAAAAAATTCTCGCCTACTCGGAGGATACGGTCAGTCGCCGCCAGTATGATATCAAGTTCAAGAATCTGGAAATCGGTAAAGCTCTTCCAGACAAGCTGACCAACACGTCCGGCGCGATGGCCTGGTCGGCTGACGGAAGCTATCTTTTTTACGTTAAAAAAGACGAGCAGACGCTGCGCTCGTTTCAAGTCTGGCGCCATCAGCTCGGCCAGCCGGTCGATGACGACACACTAATTTACGAAGAGAAAGACAACACGTTCAACGTTGATATCAGTCGCGGCAAGTCGAAGGACTACATTTATCTTCATACGGGAGGCACGGTGTCTGACGAAGTTTGGCTGCTGCCGGCCGAAAAGCCGCTGGAAGAGTTTCAACTGTTTCTGCAGCGCGAACGCGATCATGAATACAGCGTGGAAGATGTCGACGGACGCTTCTATGTACTGACCAACTGGCAGGCCGAGAACTTCCGGGTGATGGAAACCGAACTAAGCAACTCTGGCGATCGTTCGAAGTGGAAACAAGTGGTGCCGCATCGCGACGATGCTTTTTTGCATGATATTGAGGTGTTTCGCGACTACCTGGTGCTGAACGAACGCGTTGAAGGTTTGCGCCAACTGCGCGTGTTGCGCTTCGGTGACAAAAGCGATGACAAAGGCGACAGCAAGGAGTTTGTTATTGAATCAAACGAGCCGGCTTACGCGAGTTACATCAGCACCAATGTCGACCTGGCTAGCGACACACTGCGCTATTACTATACGTCGCCGACCACGCCGGGCACAATCTACGACTACAACATGATCACCGGCAAGCGCGAGCTTAAGAAGCAGGACGAAGTCGTCGACGACAGTTTTGATTCGGCCAACTACCAGACCGAACGTTTCCGCATCGATGCCCGTGATGGCGCCCAGGTGCCCGTGTCGATCGTCTACCGCAAGGGGTTGGGCAAACTCAATACCCGACCGATACTGGTCTACGCCTATGGCTCCTATGGTTC
Source organism: Pseudomonadales bacterium (assembly GCA_037969395.1). GTDB lineage: Bacteria > Pseudomonadota > Gammaproteobacteria > Pseudomonadales > JAUIET01 > JBBKXJ01. Next base: position 3,358 of record JBBKXJ010000264.1, on the reverse strand, counting down.
GTCTACCGATCCGACATTTTCCATCAGTCGACTAAGTCTGCTCGACCGCGGGTTTGTATATGCCATTGCCCATATACGTGGCGGCCAGGAAATGGGCCGCAAGTGGTATGAAGACGGCAAAATGTTTAACAAGAAAAACACCTTCACCGATTTTGTTGACGTGACCAGGGCAGTTGTCGCAAAAAAATATGGCGATCCCGAGCGGGTGTTTGCCTACGGTGGCAGTGCCGGCGGCTTGCTAATGGGTGCCGTGATCAATATGGCGCCAGAGCTCTATCATGGCGTGATCGCGGCGGTACCGTTTGTTGACGTTGTCTCGACCATGCTCGATGAATCCATTCCATTAACAACTGGTGAATTTGACGAGTGGGGCAACCCGAAAATCAAGGAGCAGTACGACTACATAAAGTCGTATTCGCCCTACGATCAGGTGAGCGCACATGACTACCCGAATCTGTTGATAACCACCGGCCTGCACGATTCGCAAGTGCAATACTGGGAGCCGGCAAAGTGGATAGCCAAGCTACGCGATACTAAAACCGACAACAATCTGCTATTGATGCACACCGACATGGAAGCGGGTCACGGAGGGGCGTCAGGACGCTTCAAAAGCCAACGTGATACGGCACGCAGCTTTGCGTTTTTGCTGGATTTAGCGGAAGCCGAAGACTAGGGCCAGCGGAGGTTATGCTGATATCGACCTAACCCTCGTTGGGTATGTTATGCAGGTTGGGTTGCCAAACGCCTGCCAACCTGGACACACCGCGTTGCAGCCCGGTGTTTCACTGCAATCACAGTGACACTGAAGACATCACCGACCAGTGAACTGACCTGCAGATCTTCGTATTTCATTCACAATACGGCGACGTTCAATATTTTGACATTTCACGAATAGTAGCAGCGCAGCTTGAAGCGACACTAACAAGCATGTGGCCGTTAGTCGCGTATACCGCATATTTTTATAACCGCTAAAGTATCTGTGTGATAACCCGGTAAACGTCTGGATGATTCGCTATATGCAGGTGCGTCATTCCGGCAAGGACCTGGCCGGAATTAAAGGCGATTCGACGCGCGGGTTCGGCTGTGTGCCCGGCTGCGCTAGGCACGCGCACAAGCAGGTCGCCGAGTAACATGCCTGACGGGTGTTTGGGATCGCGGCTGATAGTAGCCGCAATGAAGTAATAGCCTACGCCGTTAACCAATGGCACAGCGTGGCGATGATCTTGCAGAAAACCGTCTGGATCCTTGTCAGTCCATTCTTCGTCGATGGTGTAGCCGAAACGTAAATCTTTTATGCCTGCACTGCGTGTATTGAGAATTTCGGCGGGCACCTGCGTTCCGGCCGTGTTGAATGCTCCCAGCAGGCTGGCCAATACGTTAGCGCCCTTCTCCAACGGTGCGCCCAGGTTTGGACACCCGAGGCAGAAAATGTGGCCCAGGCGCTGAATCCACGGCTCGTTAGCGCTGGCGCCGTAATGTGCAGCGCTGCGGGCAACCAGCCCACCCATGCTGTGGCCAACCAGCATAATTTGTTCAACCTTGCGAGGATACTCGGCGACCAGCTTAGTCAGCAGTGCCGACAGCAGCTGTCCGTTTTCAGAAGTATGGCGGCCGCTGTTGTAGCGAACGTAGAACGCGGTGTAGCCGCGGTCACGTTTCAGCATTGAACCGAAATTGACCGACGGGTCGTCGTAAAATTCCTCCGCAGACATATCCCAAACCCATTCCGTGCAAGCCAGGCCATGAATAAATACGACAATTTTCCCCGTGGCATCGGGAATCTTTTGTGCCAGCACTTCGCGCTGCATCGGCAGGGGAGTGCCTGCCAGGCGAAAGTTCATGCCGATGTCCAGCGCATTTTGCCTGCGGTGCAAATAATCACCATAAAATCCGTTAAGCGCGCTTTCGGCATGGTCCATCAGCCGGGATTTTTCGTCCGTTGCAGCGGGGAGATGTTGAGAATCTAACGTCAGAGGGGTAGCGGTTGGCGCGCTTATCGAATTTTCTTGTAGCATCTCCAGGCCAATACCGAGCACATTTGCCACACCACGATTCACACCGCGGATGGTCTTGTAGACGCCAGCCGCTATTGTATCGTGCACGGCTCTGACCGGCTTGGTCACGGTCGCGGTGGGCTGCATTGCCACCAGTGGGCGAAACACCCGCCCGGCGACAGAACCATGCGTGCGTTCCACCAGGTTAGTAATTTGCTCGACGCCGTCGAATAACAGCTCGGCTGAACCTTTTAAACGTTGCATGTCTTTCTCCAAAACTCACACCCGGTGGACGATCTGAATCAACAGTTTCTGCGCCAGTCTGCAAACAAATGCCCTAACGGTTGCGCCCCAGCCGGTCGTGACTGGACACCCAATCGCCAGCCAGTACGGCCGAGCTCAGCGAAAGCTCTCCAGCGAGCACAACCCCGCCTATGATTTCAGCAAGTTTGTCGACTTTGCCCGCGCCACTATAACCAACAATCTGCAAACATTCATTCTGGGTCGCGAGTCCCGTGCCACCGCCAAACGTAGCAACGATAAGGGAGGGAATAGTGATCGACACATAGTAGTTGTCATCCGCGTCGAGCTCGGCGTACATAATAGCTGCGGATGACTCAGCAGCATCGCGATGCCAGCCGATCAATATATTTTTAAATGTCAGCTTGTTGACAGTGTTAGTGGCCGCGTTGGTTGGACAATCTCGTGCGGCGTCAAATTGTTCAATGCCGGCGCTGTCAAGGTGGCGTAACATAAACATAAACGAAATCAGCCAACCAATAGCAGGAGAAACAACATGAGCGCAGCACCTTCCATCGCATCCGCCACCGACGCTAGCATCGCGGCGACGCTGCTGGCGAGCTTCAATCTGCAGCGTGATGCTTACCTGCAACAGCCAACGCCCGATTACGCGCAGCGCAAGGAAGATCTGTTGACGCTTAAGCGCATGCTAATGGAAAACCTTGATGCCGTCATCGCTGCCATCAACACCGACTACGGTAACCGTTCGCGCCATGAAACCCTGTTTGCCGAGGTTATTAGCGTAACCGATGGTATTAACGATACCGTAAAGCGCATGAAGAAGTGGATGCGGCCGCAGCAACGGCATATCGACAAAAGCATGTTTTTGGGCGGTAAAAATCGCGTTATCCCACAGCCACTCGGTGTGGTCGGTCTGATCGTGCCATGGAATTTTCCGGTGAATCTTGCGTTCTCGCAGTTGTCGGCCGTGTTTGCCGCCGGCAATCGAGCGATGGTGAAAATGTCGGAAAACTCCATCGCGCTGACCCGCCTGCTGATGGAGTTGTGTCCCAGGTATTTTAGCGAAGACAAACTGGTGTTTTTCGAGGAGACCGGTGGTGTCG
>JBBKXJ010000263.1:0-14434 GCA_037969395.1 Pseudomonadales bacterium | reverse complement strand
GCGCGCTGCGGCGTTGCAGTTCTTGGAAAGGTGGCCTACATTCCCGGCGAACTGCGTCTTGCAGAGCACAAATTGTGAGCTTCTATATGTACGCTTTATTCGTTACACCACACTAGTTGCCGCGCGAAGGGCACCCAAAGGTCGCATGCTCTGTTGCAGGAGCCAGCAGTAGGTTGCGCTGTGCGCACCAAAAAGTCATACACAACTTACAAGCTGCTACGTGCGCACAGCGCACCCTACCCGCTTTTTTAAGCGCCATCCTTGCTGGCGGGTACAAACCAAAGCCAGGCCATACCCAGGCTGCCAGCAAAAAACGACGCCGCCAGTATTCCCATTTTGGCATCGAGCAATAGCGCCGGGGTTGCAGCAAACCCCAGCGTTGCAATAAACATAGACATGGTGAAACCCATGCCCGCCACCAGGCCGATGCCGATAATATGCTGCAGCGTGACTTCGTTAGGCAGACGGCCCAGCCCCAGGCGAATACCTAGCCAACTCATTAGCGTAATGCCGATAACTTTACCGAACAGCAGCCCCGCTGCAACTCCCAGCGCGACCGGTGATGTAATGATTCCACGTAGACCGGACATGGAAATCTCAATACCGGCGTTTAGAAAAGCAAACAGAGGTAACACCAGAAAAGTAACCGGCATTTCCAGTGAGTGCTCCCAGCGTTGCAGTGGCGTGGTCGCAAGCTGCGCCTCCCGCTCCACTTCCTCTACCGCAGCGTGTTGTTGCTCGTCAGCCAAAATCGATTGCTGCGGCGAGACTACGTCAACCCGTCGCAGCAGGCTGCGCGCGCGTGCAACAAAGTGGTGCGGCACAATGCGCGGCCGCGCAGGAATAGCGAACGCGGCCAATACGCCGGCAAGGGTAGCATGCAGGCCGGAATACAGCACCGATATCCACAGCATGACGCTTACCAGCGCATAGGGCACAGGGCGGCGCAAACCCAACACATTGAAGAGAATCAACAGCAGCAGAAAACCGAGCGCAGCGCCCACTGCCGCAAAAGTAATCGTGCTGGTATAGAACAGGGCGATAACCAGAATAGCGGCAATATCGTCGACTATGGCGAGCGTCACTAAAAACAAGGTCGCAGCCTTTGGCACACGCGTGCCGAGTAATGCCAACGCGCCGATCGCGAACGCGGTATCGGTGGCCATGGGAATAGCCCAGCCGCGCAGCGAGACATCGTCTGGATTAAAGGCAACATAAATTAGGGCCGGCACTGTCATACCGCCGACAGCCGCCATTGCGATTAACGTAAAGTGCTGTCGGTCGCGCAGCTCACCAGCCAGCATTTCACGCTTTATTTCCAACCCAAGAACGAAAAAGAACAACGCCATCAGACCGTCGTTAACCCAATGATGCAATGACTTGGTCAGCTGCCAGTTACCGGAGTGGACACCGAAAGTGATTTCGTCGAATATTTTATAAATATCGCGATAGGGAGAATTAGCCAGCCACAGCGCGGCGATAGTAGCAGCAACCAACACCACTCCACCCGAGATCTGGTAGCGTACAAACGAATCGAAGGGCGACACGATCTTTCTCTCAAACTGACGTTGCAGCGGATTGGTCAGGTCGGCTTTTTCGTTGTCAGGCAAGCTCACAGGCTTTCAGGCGCCCTCGTCTGTGCAACTAATCCAGGCAGATAAAACATACTTGGTCGCAGAGAGTAGGTCGCAAATTGTTCATCGCAATCTGTTTAACATGATGTCCGCCACCGCCTTGTAATTTTATTCACGCACCAGCGTTTTGCGTGCGGCAATATTGCTGAGCTTGCGCTCTGTCGACTGATCGTATTCTTTATCCCATTTTTTGATGAAGGCAGCCACCGCCCTTTCTCTGGCGCGCTGTTTGCGCTCCAGCCATTTCGCTAGCTGCTGCTGCTCTTGAAACAACGTCTTCGCTTCGCGATGTCTCGCCGCTGCCTCAGCTCGCTGGTCCGCTGCTTTAAGCACGCGTTCGCGGGCCGCACTGACGGCTTTGCGCGATACTGCCGACTTGGCATTCTGGGCGCGGCTTTTTACCGCGCGCAGACGTTCTGCAGCCTTTTTCTCCCGCGTGCGTGCCTGTTCTACAGCAGCCGTTGTGCGACCGACCTCTTTATAAGCCGCGTGCAGGATGTGCGTTACATCAGCGCTCATATCTGCCATTCAGTATCGCCTCGACGGAAATTGGAAATTGGATAAAGTTGCGTTGCCGGTTGCCGCTCACTGAGTATCAGGCTTGCACTTTTCAATCTCATATTGACGGATGCGGCGCACCACTGCCAACGCGCGCGGGGATTATTTTCATCAGCCTATCATCTGCAGTGGAGTGGGTGGTGTCTCCCAGCAGCTCTAACAGCGCTTTCGCTGTAACAGCCGACGATGCGGGATTCTGACCCGTGATCAAATTGCCATCGGTTACAGCGAAAGGCTGCCAGTCTCCGGCCTTGTGGTAGGCAGCACCTTGTTCTTTTAACGCGTCTTCCACCAGAAAGGGAACAACTTCCGTCAAGCCAACGGAAGCTTCTTCGCTGTTAGAAAACCCGGTCACGCCTTTACCGTGCAACAGCGGCGTGCCGTCAGCAGCTTTGCTGTGGCGCAGTACGCCTGGCGCGTGACATACCAGCGCTACCGGCTTGCCGGCCGCATGCATGGTTTCAATCAGGGCGATTGAATCTGCATCCTCGGCAAGATCCCACAGCGGCCCGTGGCCTCCGGGGTAAAATACAGCATCGAAGTCGCCGGCAGTGATGTGCGAGAGTTTGCTGGTTTTGGCTAGCAGGCTCTGCGCTTCAGCGTCCTGTTTCACCTTTTTTGTGGCGTCGGTTTGTGCGTCTGGCGCATCACTCGCTGGATCTATAGGTGGATACCCGCCAGCGGGTGAGGCGAGTGTGATGTGCGCGCCCGCTTGTCGAAACAGATAATACGGTGCTGCAAATTCCTCCAGCCAAAAACCCGTTTGTTTGCCAGTACTACCCAGTTCATTGTGTGATGTTAATACCATCAATATTCTCATACTATGCTCCTCTCTATTTTTTGCTAGTGCCTGTCGCTGCGGTCGCACGCTGCGCGTCGCGAGTAAACATCCAGCAGAATGATTGTGTGGCCTCTAATAAGCATCGAAGCAACTTCTACGCCATATGACCGGCCAGCAACTCCGCTGGCTTGAATGTTGCATCGCATCTCGATACTGCATCAGGAAATTGCATGATTATGTGAACGGCAAGTTCACGACAAGGCGCTAACTGCGCGGAGGTGATCAACCGATATGAATGATCCAGCGTATAAGCGCATAACGCAAGACCTGTTACATAGCGATGTGATCGGCATGCAAGGTCAAACTCTGGGCCAAATTGAGGAAATTGTTGTTGATGTAAGGAGCGGTAGTATTTCCTACGTCATGCTTACAACTCAGTGGTCCAATGTGCAGCTGGCATGGCACAGCATGACCTTTGATGAACGTGAAAATGCATTCCGTATTCGGAAGCGTAAGACAAAGTAAAAAAATAAGCGAAAAACATTTGCAATAATTACACGGCAAGAGTCGTTTTTTACAAACAGCCTTGCCGACCATAACGTTATAGCAGAGCTGCGAACGCAGTTAAAAGTTTACACTAATTACAGAAGCTGTTAAAACGTTGCTGTATACGTTGTTTTCTCATTGCCAATCCAGCAACAACAGTAAGGTCGCCAGTGCCATTTGATATAAACCAGTACGTGCGTTCAGTCTGTGTTGGGCTAACACTTTTGATGAGCGTGACGGGTTATGCCGACGAAATGTCTGACACGAAAGATGCCTGCATATTAAACGAGATTAGAAACGCTAGCAGCGATACAACCGTTGCTGAATTGCGTAAAACGTGTGCGGTAGTAATCGATAACACCGACCGTTCACTGTTACGCGAGCGGTATCAACGCGAGCAAGCCGCCGAACAGGTCGGCACCGTGCTAACGCCGCACAAACAGAACTATATGATGCCCGCGTCGTATCTGCACGCACCGAACAACGAGCCCTACCGGCAAGAGTTTGGTGAACTGCTGGCAAATGAGAAGCTGGATAACGTAGAAGCAAAATTTCAGCTCAGTATGAAGTTTACCCTCGCCAGCAATTTTCTGTTTGAGAATGACACGCTGTATGCCGGTTTCACCATTCTGTCTTTTTGGCAGGTCTACAACCGCAGCGTGTCGTCGCCGTTTCGCGAAACCAACTACGAGCCGGAACTGTATTGGACAGTGCCACTGAAGTGGCACCCGTTTGACGTTGATGCCAGCGAAGTCAGCCTCGGCTTTAGTCACCAATCCAACGGCCGCGGCGGTACGCTGTCACGCAGCTGGAACCGGGTATATGCCGACTTTACCTGGGAGAAAAATAATTTCGTATTTAAGCTAAAGCCCTGGTGGCGTGTGACCGAAAACGAAAAAGATAGCCCAGGCGATGCAAATGGTGACGACAACCCCGACATCGAGAAATACATGGGCCACTTCGAGTTCACAACCGTATACAAACGCGGTAATCAGGAGTTTAGCTTCATGCTACGCAACAACCTGCGTGACGAAAACAAAGGTGCCGTGCAGTTAGACTGGACCTTTCCGTTATGGCGCAGGTTACGCGGCTATGCTCAATATTTTAACGGCTATGGGGAGAGCCTGGTTGATTACGATGCACGCATACAGCGCATCGGCTTAGGCATTCTGTTAACCGACCGGCTATAGCTTCCTGGCTCAATACTCTCTCGAAATTTGCAGTCTCAATGGATCACTCAACGTTAATTAGCCTGGTATACATCGCTGTTGCGGGCATAGTGTGCCAATGGGTTGCCTGGCGGCTGCGACAACCGGCGATTCTGCTACTGCTCATTGTCGGTATATTATCCGGTAATGTGCTGCACATTGTTGACGTTGACGCATTATTTGGTGAATTGCTGTTTCCCATGGTGTCACTTGGGGTCGCTATCATTCTGTTTGAAGGTAGCCTGACGCTGAAGTTCAGCGAAATTCGCGGCCTGAAGATAACAATATTCCTGCTGATAGTATCTGGCATGGCTATCACCTGCGTCGGCATTGGCGCCGCGCTGCGGCTGTTGCTCGACATGGCGTGGCCGCTCGCCCTATTGACGGGCGCGCTGCTCACCGTTACCGGGCCGACCGTGATCAAGCCGGTCATCGACTCGGTTAACCCCAAGCCCGCGATTGCGCATATCTTACGCTGGGAAGGCATTATCCTCGATTCGGCCGGCGCCCTGCTGACGCTGCTCATCTTCGAGTTCATGGTAGCCAGCAGTCACGCCGATGGCGTTGCCAGTGCATTCACAAAAATGCTGCTGACGGGCAGCCTGACTGGTGCCGGCAGTGCGCTGCTGCTAGCCGTGCTGATTCGCAAACGGCTATTGCCGCATGTGCAGAAAAACGTGTTCACGCTGGTGCTGGTGATGGCCTGTTTTACGCTGTCGGACTGGCTGTTTGCCGAAACCGGTCTACTCGCCGTTACGGTGATGGGTATTATTCTGGCCAACATCAAGTCGATTGATCTAACGGAAGTGCAGTTTTTCAAGGAAAGCCTGAGCAGTTTGCTGATTGCCGTACTGTTCATCACGCTCGCCGCCAGGGTTGATCTTAACGGCCTTGTTGCCATTGGCTGGCCGCTGCTGGCGCTGTTGGTTATCCTGCAGTTTGTGCTGCGGCCGGCAGCGGTGGGGCTTGCGACCATAGGTTCGCAGCTAAACATTCGCGAGAAACTGTTCATCAGCTGGATTGGTCCGCGCGGTATCATCGCGGCAGCCGTGTCGTCGCTATTGGCACTGCGGCTGGTACACCTGCAGGTCAACGGCAGCGAACTGTTAGTGCCAATTATTTTTTCGATGATCATCGGCTCCACCTTGATAGTCAGCTTGAGCGCTCGCCGCGTTGGCGTCATGCTCGACTGTGCTGAACAGGTGCCAAAAGGCGTACTCATTCAAGGCGCAAACCGCCTAGCCTGCACTATTGCCGAGGCACTAAACCGGCAGGGTTTTCATACCAGGCTGGTTGATACCAACAGGCAACTTATCAGCGCCGCCCGCGCCCAGGGTTTGGATACCTATTGGGGGCAGCTCGTCTCTGCTCACGCCGACCGCGAAATGGAGTTTGTCGGCTATCATTTCTTACTGGCACTGGCGCCCAGCGAAGAGCTGAATGCACTGGTATTTTCAAAGTCGCGGCTTGACTTTGAGCCGGCCAACATCGCCGCCATACAAACAACGGCAGAGCGCGATGCGTCAGAGCGACATGATGTACACTCGGTAGAAAGCGCTTACTTGTTCGGCAAAGAGGTGACCTATGGCACACTTAGCGCAGCGTTAGCGCGCGGCGCAGAGATCAAGACTACGGCGCTTACCGAAGAATTTTCTTTCGAGGATTATCAGCAGCTATCGGGCACCGACGCGACATTGTTGTTTGCCATTGCCGACGACGGTCACCTGCACTTGTATACCGATGAAGCAACGCCGGCAATCGCACCAGGCTGGAAGATTGTTAGCCTGATCGACGCAGCGCAGACAACTGCTGATCAAGCGGCGTAAGCGGCGCACTGGTTCTACGCAAACTCACTGGCGCGCCGGAGTAGGCTTGCCATTATCCCATCAATAGAGGTACGCAAAATGATTACCAGGAATAGCGCTATAGCAGTAATCGCGGCCTGCTTTACAGCCATGGTCAGCCACGCGGCAGAAATCGGTAGCGTAGATACCAAATTTAACCTTATGACTCCGGACGACTCTATCAAGCTGCAGGTGTTCAGCGACCCGAAAATTGAGGGTGTGGCATGTTATCTCAGCACTGCCAAAAAAGGTGGCGTCAAGGGTGCTATCGGCGTGGCGGAGGATACATCCGACGCCTCCATTGACTGTCGTCAGGTGGGTGATGTGCGTATAGTGAAGCCGTTGGAGGAAGGCGAGTCAGTTTTCAAGAAACGCCGTTCACTTATTTTCAAAAAGCTTAAGGTGGTCCGGTTTTGCGACGTTGAACGTAATACTATCGTTTATCTTGTTTACAGCGAGAGAGTGATTGAAGGGTCACCCAAGAACTCTGTTTCTGCCGTGCCGATTGCGCGCTGGGATACAGCGCAGGAAACTAGTCAACTGGCACTATGCGTTTACGGTACATAGAGTTTCGGGGGATCAAACATGACCTACCTGGGTGGATGGGGTTAAAATAACTTTTACATTGGCGGTGAAAAAATGCCGTAACAGGGGAAATATACAATGCAGTTGAGCAAAAAAGAGTCTCTATATCGCTGGTCGATCATTACTACACTATTGGCGCTGGTCGCGGCTTGCGCCTCTATCGGTTCGGACTCCGGTCCCAGCGACGCGGCATTGTCGGGCGACTCAAACGCCATGTGGGTGGATGGTCAAAAAATGGCCAAGCAAGGTGAAGAGTTAACTGCAGAAGGGGAGGACCAACTCAGCGAAGGACGCGGTCAGCTGCGTGACGGCGAAAAGTTGATACGGGAAGGTAACATCGGAGTCTCGAAAGCGCGCGTTGACTATCAAAACGTAGCGCGCGCCACCGGTGAAGCGGCAACGCCGGCGATAGTTCACGAGGAAGCCAAACAACTAAAGATCGTCGGCAAGCGCTGGCAGGACGCAATCGACAAGATTCGTGACGGCAACAAGTTGGTGAAAAAAGGTAATAAAAATATCGATAGAGGCCAGGCAGACATACGTAAGGGGCGTATGTTACTCGACTCGGCCAGCGATATGATGCGTAACAGCAAACGCGCCCAGTTGGGTGAAACCATGTAACCGCTTCCGTATTCGCGCTAAGGATACTGGCTGTATAACACTTTGACGATGTTGCGTGGGGTCGCGTTGTGTGACTTAATTACACTGGGTTAACACCCTTGTAAATATGTGGGGTAGACTCGAAAGCGAAAGGGGGACGCGCCCTCTCAGCTCTGTACCAATATAGCCCATTTTTAACTGCTGGATATTAAAGGATCATTCAATGAAACACACAAGCGTATACCTCCTGTTAACACTGTTTGCTGTCGCCAGCCTTGCGCAGGCTCAGGAAGAGGTACCCATGCGGCATTCCGGTGAAATACTCCTGAGCGACGAGGCGATGCAGTTTAAATATCTCACCAACGGCGAACGCTACGGTGTTGACAACACAGACGTCTCAGTAGGGGTATTTCTCAGCGAGGAACAGGACGTAGTGCTAAGTGCTGGCCTGCTGATGGACACCCAGCTACTCGATTTTATACGTTGGGACAGGATCAATCTCAGACTTGGCGTGCAGGGTTATGGCATGTTACTCGGCAGGGACGACACCGACATTGTCACGCTTTCAGGTGGCGGTGAAGTACGCTTTGTATTGTTTCCGCGAGCAGATGTCATCATTACCGCCTTCGGTTATTACGCGCCCGATATTCTGACGTTTGGTTCGGCGGATAATATGCACGACATTGGCGCGACCATACAGGCCCCGATCACCGACCGCCTGACAGGCTTCGCCGGTTACCGCGACTTCGACGTAGAATTGATAGGCGATGCCACGCAGCTGCAAGGCAGTATTATTCTCGGTGTTCGTTATCAGCTATAACAATTTACGCGCACCTCAGGGTAAGGATTGACCCGGGTCGCTGACCGCCCAAAGCTATGGGTGGTCAGCAGACCTAGCGTTCGATCGTATACTTTACATCCCCTCCGCTAGACAATGTCGACGACTCGGTGGATACCTTCCAGTGATCACTGATAGTGTATTCGAGCTTCACCGTAGAGATTGATTCAAACAGGCCAATGCCGTAGCTAACATATAGATCGGGCGATAAGTATTTGCCGACCACAAAGGCAGCCTGATTAACGTCGCTGGCGCCACCCGCCTCGCCCGAGCCGGTTTCAATACCGATATTGTCCACGCCAAGATCGCCGCCAAACTTATCCGCCAGGAAATTGCCCCCCTTCACACCGAGTGCCATTGCTGCCTGCGCGACCATATCGCCTTCAGAGTCAGAAGTTTCATCCAGCGCCCGCCCCAGCACCAGCCACGAAAGTTGTTCGGACTGACTCATGGATGGATCGGAGAAAATGGTGAAGTCGGGATTTTGCAAACTGCCCCGCACCTGCACGCCAACGGTTATATCCTCCGCCGGGCGCCGCAAGGCGCGCACGTTAACACCGGGTTGATTGATTGGGCCGCCTGCAAATAAAATGCGGCCTTTCTCAATCACTAACCCCTGACCGTAAGCGCGGTACTCGCCGTCAACAATTTCCAGCTCGCCGCTGCCAATGGTGGGCTCGCCAGGCTCCTGAGTAATTTGCAGATCGCCCGTTAAGCCGCCTTTAAAACCAAAACCGTCAACGGTAACGGCGTCGCCGAGTCTGAGTTTAACCTGTGCATGCAGCTCGCGTTGCGCGACAGTGTTCGCGTTCTGCGCATCGGCCTGGATAATAATCTGGTCATCCGATACGGAAACCGCAGACGGGGGCAATTGTTTGGGGGTGATTTTCGCTCGCGGAATACTCACTTCGCCCAACACGCCGATGCCCTTGTCATCGACTGCTATTTGCAAGTCCGGGCTGGCATAAACACGTGCATCCTGAGTATTGAATACCTGAAAGTCCTTACCCTTCAGTGTCATTTTTGTGGTGATTGACTCGCCCGCCAAATCGGCGTCGCCTGACAGTTTGAGCGTACCCTTACCCGATGTAGCGCCAAGCTGGTAGTCAACGCTGCCATCGTCTTTAGCCGTTGCCTGCAGTTCAAGGTCGGTAATATTCAGCCCGGGGGCAGCCAGTTCAAGCGAACCGTTAGCCAGGGTTAGCTTGCCGCTTGGCTCCGGTTTTGCCAGGCTGCCGGCAAGCTTTATAGCGCCGTTAATGCTACCGCTGGCTTGTTCTATCTCAGGCGACAGCGAGGCGATGAAGCCAAGGTCTTTTATCGCCACATCGATACTACCTTCGGCGGGACGCTCTGCTAATGCCGCAGTGCCCGCCGGCACCGTCAGCTTACCGCTTATGCCGCCCTGCTCAACGAAGGGTAAGTCCAGTATCGCCGACAGGCCTTCCGCTCCCAAGGTCGCTTTAATGTCGGCCGGTTCCAGCGCCAACAGCGTGTCGCCAGGCTGCTTGTCAGCATCACGGGTACGCAATTCGCTGGCGGTGGTAGTGAGGGCGATATCCATTTCGGGATCTTCGCCCGGCCGCTGGCTAAAATCAGCGTCAGCGTTTAATGCACCGCTCAGATCGATGTCGGTCGGCAGCATAGTAGCGAAATAGGCAAACGGTAGCGTTGTAATTTGCGCCGAGCCTTGCAGGCTACTTTCAGTACGCTGGCCGCCGAAGCATAGCTTCGCCTTGCCACTGGTCCAGCAGCCGGATTGCAGCTCCTGTTTAGCGGCGCTGATGTTACCCGGTTGGGGGGCGGCCAGTGTCCAGGCATCCAGTACGTCGTACTGCAGCTGCGCTTTGGTCAGTTCTATCGCCCAGTTTTCGTCGGCAAATTTGCCGTCAAGATTGATGTCAGCAGTAGCAATGCTGGAATCGGCCTGTAACGAAAACTTGTGGTCCTGCCGCGTGCCGTTGCCGTTTAGTATGAGGTTTTTTAATTCGACACCGGCTGCCTTGCCGCCGGCTGCCACCAGGCGTAACGTCGATTCGCTGCTGCGGTTGAAATCCAGGTCGGCGTCAAGTTTCAAATCGTCCAGCGAGTATTCGGTGTAAGCGATCTTGCTGCCCTGCAGATCGGCGGTAACGGTTGGCCACGGTAGCTTGCCGGCGAGTTTACCCTCACCCTTTAGCGTGCCACTCGCCTGCGGGTACAATGTCTCCAGATCAGGACTGTCGATATTCCAGTCCAGCGCCATTGCTTCTCCCAGCTTGCCTTTCACGCTGATCGTGCTCGGACCGGACTGCAGGTTAAAGCGCTTTATGCGTAAGATGTCGTCGCGCAATTCGCCCAGCACCTGCAAATCGACGGGGTGATTGCGCAACTGACCTGTCACCGCGAGTCGCTTCACGTTAGCGACCATCTTTTGGTCTCGCTGGTCTGCGTCGGCGGCCAGTTTGAACTGCAAATTACCGGGCCACTGCCGGGACAGAATACCGGGGTTTAAATTCTTGCCCTGCAAATTAACCCTGACCTGCACGTTCGGTTGCCAGGCGACATTGGCACGACCGTCGATTTGTCCTTCTAATACGTCAAGTCGAATTGTTTGCAGGTCTACTTTCTTATCAGAGCCGCTGCCGTCTACCAACAGTTGGCCTTCGGTCTCCTGCGGCAGTTTGAGTTTGGCGTTCGCCTGCAGCGTGTACTGCTGTAGCGTGCCGGTCATATTAAAATTTCCTCTCGGACTGGCTGCTTGCGGGTCGTTAACAGGCCAGCTTACATTACGCCAGTCAAGCGCCACCTTGATCGCATCGTCCTGGCGGCGCACATTGCCGTTGATGCGGCCATCAGCATGCAGCCCGATATTAAGCTTGGCCGTGAGATTGTCTATTGCCCCCTGCACGTCTACCTTGCCTGCGGGGCTGATAACGACTGGCGCGCTGCCTTGCAGCGGCCACTGCAGTTGTTTCCAGTTCACGGCGACATCCAGCTCAGGCGCCGACCCGGCAAGGTCCACCTGCCCCTGCCCCTGCAGCTGCGCCGGCGTGTCGGCAACGGTTAGCAGTAATTTCTTTATGTCTAACAGCTGTTGTTCGAAGCCGCCGTTGGCGGTCAGATTTATGCTGCCGAACTCAGCCGCAACAAAGGTCACGTCGACTGAGAACCCAAGGTCGTCGACGGCACCGCCCGCGTTGGCGGTCGCATTGAGGTTTATCTCAGGCAGGGTCTCGCTAATAGCCTGTAGCTCGGTATCGTTTACAGCGAGCTTTGCCTTGAACTGCAGCGCTTCGACAATATTCTGCAGGCGTGCATCGAGCACCACGTTATAGGGCGCCTGCAGCGTTTGCTCAACGTGCATAGCCTCAAGATCGCCTTTCAAAATAGTGTTACCCCGCAGCGGCGCATAGCCTGGCGGGCGTGCCTGCATGTCAATTTTGGCACTGCTCGCGTAAGCGCCTTTAGTCTCGGCGTTAGCCTGACCATTGACGTCGAACAACGGCCCGTGCGCCTCCAGTTTGGTGATTTTCAGCTCGCTGTGGGCGAAGCTTGCCTGCAGCGCTGCGCTGTCGACCACGAAAGGTTCTGCCTTGGGCGTTGCACGGTATTGCAACCCATCCAGCGCAATATCACGCAGCGCAATGCTAACCGGCAGGTCTATGCTCTCGGGTAAGCTAAACGGCTCTTCTTCCTTCGGTGGCGCGGGTTTCAGCTGCGTATATTGCACACCGCTAACGTGCAACTGCTCTATAAGCAGTTCCCGTCGCAGCAGACGCGCTGGCAACCACTCGAAGTCAGCAGCCTTTATTAGCAGCTCGAAGGTTTCGCTTTCAAAACGCAACCCGCGTAGCTTGAGGGGGCCAATAAGACGCCCTTGCAGCGTCTCGGCGGTTAACCCCGGCGCAAATCCGCGCGCTGCTCGCCAGGCCGCGCTTAGCCCGCTTTCGGTTGCGACCACCCAGGTGAGTAGTAAGCTCAGCAAAATGATGAGCGCCAGCAAGGGCGCGACGACAAATAGAACAATACGGCGCATCATTGCAGGTCGGGTCCGATACTGATGTGGAAGGCAAAAGAACTGTCGGGATCGTCGAAGGGGTGTGCGAGGTCCAGCCGTATCATGCCCACCGGAGAGCGATAACGAAAGCCTATGCCGGCACCTTTCAGCAGACTCATGCTGGGATCGTCGGCAACATTGCCGACGTCGTAAAACACCGCCAGGCCAAAGTTACCCCAAAACAAATAATCCGCTTCGACGCTGGCGGTGGCGATATACTCCCCGCCGATCAAATTACCTTGCGTATCGAGCGGGCTAATCTCTTCATAGCCGTAGCCACGCACACTGCCCGCACCGCCAGCGAAGAAGCGTTTTGACGGCGGCAAGTCAACGAAAGCATTAGTCTCGGTCGCACCGTATTCGGCGCGCAGCAGGAGACGGCTCCTTGCTCCCAGCGGCAACACCGCCCGACCATTGAGATGCGCTTGTATGAAGGTCGTGTCAGCCAGCACATTTTCAGCAGCTCCCAGCAAAGTCAGGCTAACGCTATAACCTTTGCGAGTGAATAACGGGTTGTCCGCAATTTTACGCGTGTAATTGATACCGGGGATCAAGTGTGTGGCTGCGCGCCGGTTGAGGTCATCAAAAGCCCACGATTCGTGCTCAAACGCCAGCGATAAGCGTCGCCTGCCCCCCCAACGGCTTTGATTAAGGCTGCTGCCGATGCCGTAGTTGGTAGCCTCGACGTCGTTAATATAGCGTTGGTCAGCGTTAGCAGTGAAGTCGAGGAACTCGCTGGTCACATCGCCTACCGGAATTTTGTACTGGGACGCCAACGTCGACTGCACCGCAGACAAACGTAAATCGTTGCGCCACTGATGGCCGCGGCGGTTGACGCGTCGAAATATTGTGCCCAGGCCTAACCGTGGGCCAGTATCCGTTCCATAGCCAATACTTGCTTCGTACTTTTGTGACTTACCTGGCCGGGTGAGCACCGTTACGGGCACATGCTGGTTGCGTGCTTTGCTCTTATCGATATTAAGCTCTACCTGCCGAAAATAATCGCTGTCGCTGAGTGCAAGCTGCAGGTCGATTAGACGCTGCGTCTCAAACGGGTCATTCGGCTTAGCCCGCACAAACTTGGCGACGAAATCAGGCCGCAGTATGTCTTGCTCGATATTGATGTCGCCAAAGAAATAACGTGGCCCAGTGTCAAATATTAGCTCAATATCAGCCGTCAGTTTTTCCGGGCGAACCGCGATGCGATTGCGCTTGTATTTGGCATCGAGATAGCCCATGCCATAGGCCGTGTCGACTAAACCGCTTTTTAGGGTCGAGTATTTTTCGTGGCGTAACTGCTGGCCAGGCTTGATATCAGCTTTTTTCAGTAACGCCTTGATTCGCGGCTGGTCCCGGCCTTCCCCTTCTACCCGAATATCGACCTTGCCAAGCCGCGTCACTGGCCCTTTGTCTATTTTGTAACTAGCCTTCCAGACTTTGCCTTGCTTACGTAGCGAGGAGGTTACGGTCACATCGTAGTAGCCGAATGGCTGCAATGCCTTTTTTATCTGCGCCGGAGCACGAAGATGAAGTCGGCGTATTTCTGCCTCCTTCGCCTTATTTTTATCATCGTTCGCGATGCCGGCAATGCCAAGGTATACTTCGACATTATCTTTCAGTTCGTCTTTTACGCCGGCTATGTCAACTTCCAGCTCCGCGGCATGCAGGCTTAACGAAGCAAATAAGGAAAAACAGACCGCGATGACAACGCGGCACGACGGCAACGACCACAACAAAGAAAACCCCTTTAGCATTATTCGTAAAATTCCGAGCTTGTGCCAGAATATTGCAATCACGAGAA
>JBBKXJ010000262.1:0-8159 GCA_037969395.1 Pseudomonadales bacterium | reverse complement strand
ATTGACGGCGTCAACGCTAGCCGGCGCGGCGGCGTCCAGCATAATCCGTTGCTCGAGGCTCAGAATTTCCGAAGCAGGCTGCAGACCTTGTTGCCAGTCAATAGCGGCTTTGCGTGCGGAAGATTTTTTGTTGTTAAACATCGCTTACTAATCCAGACAGGCTGAGTGCCTCTTCTCGCTCAATTAAAATCCACTTTCTCGCAAAATAACGCCGTACACTCGTTGCAGCGCACGCCACAGCATGCTGCTCGATGCAGCCGGCAACATGACATAGCCGGTCTGTTCGTGGCTGACCGACAAGGTCGAATCTTCGGCGCTTAATATCGCCCGCAGCCAATCCTTACGCGGGACCAATGCACCGGACTTGGCCACCGAAACCGCAATGCTGCCACCCTGGGACACTGCCAGGCTTTGGTCTTCCAATACCGGCACTGCAGCAATACTAAGATTTTCCAATCGCAGCCGCTGCGGCGTGCTGCCGTCTGCGGCGTAAAACCGGGCGGGCTGTTGCAGCACGCGTTGCCGATCTACCGCTGCCACATAGGCGCGCACCTCGACGCTTTCGTTATTGGCTAGTTCGGCTATGACTTCGTTAGCGCCTATCCAGCTACCTGTTCGCAGCCACGGCGCCAGCATGACCAGCTGACCGTTGACCGGGCTGCGCAGCCGCAGGCTATTAATCTGTTCGCTGACGCTATCCAGCGCGGCGCGTTTGCTGTCCAGTTCCTGGCGGCTGATTTGTTCGAAGCCCTCGGTGTTTTGCCAGGCCTGTTCGTGCTCTAGCCGGCTTTGCAGCGCGGTGATTTCGCGCTGCAAGGATTGTTGCTGGTAGACGAGTTCAGGGTCGGATAAGGTCACTAACACATCCCCTTTACGAATTGCGTGCCCTTCGCTGACATGAATCTCCGCAACTTGTGCCGGTCGCGGCGAATACACGCGGGCGCTTTCGGCAGAACTCAACACGGCAGGCGCGACCACTTTCGAAGGCAGCGGCACAATGCAGAGCAATGCCACCCCAAGCAGTAACGCCAGGCTCAGCCAGCGCCTTTTGGACGCTTGTCCACGCTTGACGATGGCGTGGTAGTTGCGCAGTTCTTGTATGACAGGCTTAAACAGCAGCAACGCCAGCACGCCCGCCATCATCACAATACCCAGCGCCTTGAACCAGAATGTATAGACCAGCCAGGCGATGCCCATATACAGAAATAGCCGGTACAACCAGGCACCGATGGCATAGGCACAAATTAATTGGTGCTGATTTGCCGTTGTCATAAACGGCATTGGCTGGGCCACGCCCAACAGCATTTTACGCAACTGCCAGCGCAGGTTGGCAAACGACCGCGTCTGCAGGTTGTCGACTGCCAACGCGTCGGCCAACAGGAAGTAGCCATCGAACTTCATGAAGGGGTTGAGGTTAACCAGCAGCGTCATCGCCCATGAGGTCGCCGCCACGAAGTACGCCAGCGTGCGCGCCAGCCCATCCGGCAGCAGCAG
Organism: Pseudomonadales bacterium; assembly: GCA_037969395.1. Classification (GTDB taxonomy): domain Bacteria; phylum Pseudomonadota; class Gammaproteobacteria; order Pseudomonadales; family JAUIET01; genus JBBKXJ01. The sequence goes on along the minus strand of JBBKXJ010000262.1, from coordinate 6,665 downwards.
CCACATAAACGTAGCGAACACTGCCAACACGGCTTCGGTAAGCATGCCGGCGGCACTAATTAGCAGTCGTTGGCGCCGGTTGCGCAAACGCCAACTATCGGTGGTATCCGAATAGAATAAGGGCAGCAAGAACACCAGGGCGATACCCATGCGTGGCACTTTGCAGCCGTAGTGATGCGCGGCAATGCCATGCCCCAACTCGTGTAATACGTTAATCGCTACCAGCACCAGCAAGTACGCTAGCACACCCGAGGGGGTGAAATAGTGGACGAAACTGTCGGTAAAATCGTACCAGTGCGACACGATACTTAGCAGGGCGACGCTCGCCGCCAGTAACAGCGCGATAAGCCAGTTCGCTGTCAACAGTGGCTTGCAGCAAGCATGTAAGCGTGCCAGCAGGGGGTCAGGCTGAAATAATGGAACTCTGTGGTACAGCGTGAGCGTGAACAGGTGCATCCACCAACGCTTTTGGCCGCGCTGACGATGTTCTTCAAGCACGCCTATGGCATTAGCCGTGCTAACCTGCAGCAGCTCGTTATCAACAAGAAACTGGCACAGCGCGTCAATATCATCGGCGCTGATAGTCAACGCGGTTTCAGCGCGCACCGCTTGCAGCAGCGCGGCGGCAGTTCCTTGCCGCCAACGCTGCAGACATTCGAATTGCAGCCAGCCCAGCTTGAAAAACTGGTTACGCGCCGGGTCGTACAGTTTCCATACGGGCGTACCGCGGGCGTCGAATTCCGCCGCCAATAGCTGCAAGTCTGCGCGCAGCGCCGGTAGTGAAGCAGCGGCAGGCAACTCAGCGTCGCCACTACCACGCAGCACTTGCGCGCTAACAGCCGGTGCGTTCATATACCCAAGGTCTGCCGCAAGCTGCTGATGGGTTTGCGTAGCAGGTAGTAAGCAAGGATAACGCGGTCTCCGTACAGGCGTGCCGTGCCGTGCATACCCAGCCTTACCTGCTCATCCAGCGCGGCGACATTGGCGGTCACGCGATAGGCCAATACGTCGTCGCTGCTGCGACTGGCAAAATAACCCACCGATTGAATCGCGCCGGCCACAGCCCGCAGCGGAAACGCATCGGGAAAAAATTTAATCAGGGCCCCCTGTTCCAGCTTGATAGCGTCGGCGACCGCCAGCCAGATCTCAAACTGTTGATCGTGCGCGTCGGCCAACTCCATGATTTTTTCGCCAGTGGCTACGGCGCGGCCCTGCCAATCCTTGGCCGAAGAAAACAACACCACACCATCGCCAGGGGCACGAATTTCCAGTCGTGCGGCCAATTGATCCACATAATCGAGCTCAATATTTTTCAGCTCGACTGCGGCGCGCAACTCGGCGAACACATGCTTGTCCTTGCGCACGGCAAACGCTTGCTGCTCTGCCTTGCGCAAGCGCTCACTGGCAAGTGCCAGCTCCTGACGCACCCGCGTGCGTCTGTGCGTAAGCTCTGTAGGGTCCAGCCGTAACAGTAAATCACCGCTGCGCACTTGCTGATTCGGTTCGACCAATACCTCTTTGATGACGCCGTGCAAACCCGCGGCAATAACCGCGGGCCGCTTGGCGACGATCTGGCCATCGGCGATAACGCTTTGGCGCACCGGCAACAGTGCGAGGAGTAATAGCGCGGGTAATGCCCAGCGCAAACGCGAGCGCTTTAATCCCTGCTGTAGCCACTGCAACAGCGAGGGTCGCTGACACTGTTCGCGTTGATAAAACATCAGCATGGCGTGTGCCAGCGGCTGCGCCAGCTGATTCGCCAGCGCGATTTCGTGCTCCAGCCAGGCGTGCTCACGACGCAATGCCAGGACGCCAAGGTATACTCCGTGAGAGCGCAACGGACAGCATAGCAGCCGGCAAGCATCGCCCGCCTCCGGGGCTAGCGTTAACTCTTTTGCACGGTCCGCGGTTTGCAAACTCTGCTGTGTATTGAGTGCTTCACTAACGAAGCGCAGCGCCGGCGCGTCGGCATCGAAAGCCGATGTGCCGGAGACGCTCAGCACGGCAAATCGTGCCGGCAGATCGGCTTGTGCGGCATTGCTATTCGTCAGCAACAGCGCCGAGGTATAAGACAACAACTTGCTGCTCAGATTGGTCGCCATAAACGCCAGCGACTGCGACGATTCCGCGCCGCGAAACTCGCGCTCCAGCTGCAAAAACTCAGCCAGCTTGTTGACCAGTTTGTTATTCATGAGAGCCCTCAGCGCAGAAATTCTGCACCGCCGTCGCGAGAGAAACAGCGCCGGGACGCAGTTTGTAAGCGGGGCAGAATTTATGTTTCATAAGAGACTAACGTTTTGCCAATGCCGGGGCTGACAAGCGCGCCTTACCGCTCATGCCGGCCCACAGGGCGTCGGTTTTTTCGGTGAAGCGAGCGATGACTTTTACCGTTTGACTTACCGAGTCAATGCTTGGAATCACACGTTCAATTACGGCAGCAAATTCCGCGCTGCGCTCGTTGATGTATACCTGCAACGGCGCGCCGGTCTGCAAGCGTTGCAGTGAGGATGACGGCGCAATAAACTCCACCAGCAAATTATTATTATTGACGATAGACACCAGCTGCGAATTCGCCTGCACCGTTTCGTGTGCCTGCACATGCCACTCAATCAGCTGGCCGTCGTAGGGTGCCTTAACAATGCAATGCTCAACCTGCTTCTGCTTGATCGTCACATCGGCCCGCGCTTGCTGCAACTCGGCTTCGCTTTGCGCGTATTGCAAATCACTCAGCGAATTCAGGCGGCGCAATTCCTGATTGGAGTCCAGCAGCGTTTGCGCATAGCGCTGTTGTGAACGCGCCTTGCTGAGTTCGGCCTCGTCGATCGCACAGTCGAATGCCAGCAATGGCGCACCTTGCTTGAACGATTCACCCTCGCGCACGTTGCGTTGCAACAGCTTGCCCGATTTTTGGCTGGACAGAACTGCCGCATCCTGCGATTTTACCAGCGCTGCGCTGGAAACATCGTCCGCGTCAGCCGCCAACACTTGCCCGGCGACAGCCACCAACAACGTGCAACAAAGTTTGCTAGCAATTCTCATAACAATTACCCTTTTACGGTGGAGAGTTGTTTGGCTTCTATCTCATCCTTGCGATACGCGTCGGCCTGGTCGCGATCCTTGCGCGCTTCGCCGGTATTATAAAAACCCTCCTCCGCACTAAAAGATGGTGCTTGCAGAAACGCCTCAACCTGACCAGTCAACTCGCCAAGGTCGGCGCTGTAGTCGAGAATCGCCGCAGGTTGATAGCCGACGCTGACATGCAGCTGACCAATAGCGTTATGCCATTCGGCGTAGCTAAGATCATGGCGCAGTTCAGACAACAACTTGCGCGCCTTAGCGCGAATCAACGTTAGCCGGTCAGTTTGGCGGGCAGAAAATTGTGCTGCGTACTGTTCGTATAACTGACCGTCCACGCGGAACACTTCACGGGCGATGCCGAAATCATCCTGCGCTTGCTGGACGCGAAACAAGGCGATGTCCACCTGTGTGACCACTGCCATGCTAAGCGCCATGCGGCGAATATCTGCCAGTTCCTTTTCGCTTTTTGCAAAGCGGATAGCAGCGGGACCGGAAATCAAATTCAACAGATTCCAGCTTAGACGCAGGCCGGAGGCGGCCCAGTGTTGATGGCGCAGAAAGCTGTTGTCGTTATAGTTATAGCCGGTAAACAATTCCAGTCCGGGGATCATGCGTAATCGCGCTTTGTTAATTTCCTGCACGGCGATACGCGTGCGATAGTCTTCTTCCAGCAACTCGGGGCGATTGTGCAGCGCTAGTTGTTCCAGTTTCTCCAGGTCCAAACCAGCTTGCAGTCGATACGGCGCGCCGTACTCCTCCGGCGTTTGCACGCGGAAATCGGTGCCCGGAGGCAAGCCCATCAAAGCGATCAGTTCAACTTTGGCTTGGTGCAGGTCACGCTGCAGAATCAGCATTTGGCGGTGCAAGTCCAGCAAGGCTCGCTGGTATTCAAGACTCTCTCCGGTGGGCGTGAGTTTACTTTGCGACACCGCGATGGCGTCGTTGAGCGCGCCCTTGATCTCGCCAACCAGTGGCAGCAGTTGCCCCTGTAGGCGTTGGGCGCTGATCATGCGCCAGTAGGCGTAACGCACATCCTTAATAATGTTGTGCACAATCTTGCGCTGCCGTTCCACACTGACCATCACCTGATCGGCGGTTTGTTTGGCGTTGATCATGGCGATGCCGAAGTCCAGCGTATTCCAACTGGTTTGCAGGTCGGCCGTGCCGATTTCCTTATCCTGCGAGGTGGAGTCATCGGTCTCCAGGTCGCCGCGCTCAACGTTGATCGAACGCGCGATCTGCTGCTTGTTTCTTACCGTGTAACCCGCCGCGGCTGCCAGGCGCGGCAGTTTCTCGTAGTCCATCAGGTTCAGGCGCCGATTGGCCACTACCGACTCCATCAGTTTGAGGCGGTTGTCGAGGTTGTATTTTATCGACCGGGCTATCGCTTCCGGCAGCGGAATCAGAGCGCCGGGATCTGGCGTGTCGGCAAACATAGCGGCCCAATCCTGCGCTACGCGTGCGGCGATTTCCTCGGTCGTGAGAATCTGCGGCTTGGTGGCGCAGCCAGCCAGCAATACCAGTAACAACAAGCAACACAGGCCGCGCGGACCATGGGCTACTCGTTTCAACATTGGTCCTCTCCAATTGGCGTCGCACTTTTTCAGGCATTCATTGCATTGATTTATAGTTGACTCACACTCAACCGATCAATATTCACTCTTTTGGTGATTTATTGGTCATTATCAGGCGGTTGGTAATGTTTCTTCTGAGTCAACACTATTATTAGCGTAGGAGCGATGAACGGATTCGTCCATTTCGTGAGGGCTAAATTACAAAATTTTAGGGCGACTTGCGCTGCGGATGTTAGCGATAACCTTTGCTTACCAGAGCTGGCGCTTGGGAGGTGGCGCGCCGATGTGCTGTTCGCCTCGTTGGGCGGCTAGCTGCATTTGTTTGTGGCGTTCGGCAAAGCGGGCCTTTTGATCGCCGGTCAGTTGATCATAGCACTGCGGGCAAGCTACTCCCGGCTGGTAATGCGGCGAGTTTTTATCGGCTTCAGTGATGGGATGGCGGCAGCCGTGGCACTGGTCGTACTGACCTTTGTTCAGGTCCTGGTCGACGGCGACGCGGTTGTCGAACACGAAGCATTCGCCTTGCCACAGGCTTTCTTCGCTGGGCACGGTTTCGAGGTATTTCAAAATACCGCCTTTCAGGTGGTACACCTCTTCAAAACCCTGCTTTAGCATGTAGGCTGAGGCTTTCTCGCAGCGGATGCCGCCGGTGCAAAACATGGCGACCTTTTTTTGTTTGGCGGGGTCGTGCTGTTGTTGCACGTAATCGGGAAACTGCCGAAACGTGGTGGTACCGGGATTGACGGCACCTTCGAAGCTGCCGATGCCGACCTCGTAATCATTGCGTGTATCCAATACCAACACGTCGGGGTCTTGCAGTAAGGCATTCCAGTCCTGCGGGTCGACATAGGTGCCGACTTGTTCGTTTGGGTCAATGCCAGCGACGCCCATGCTAACAATTTCTTTTTTCAGCTTCACCTTCATGCGGTAGAACGGCGCGCTGTGATCGAACGATTCCTTGTGCTCCAGCTCGGCCAGTCGCGGCTCGGATGTGAGCCAGGCTAACAAGCTGTCTATGCCGTGACGACTGCCGGCCACTGTGCCGTTGATTCCTTCTGCCGCTAAAAGAATGGTGCCTTTCAAATCATGCTGCTGGCAGTGGCTCAACAACGGCTCGCGTAGCTCTGCATAGTCGGGTAGCGCTGCAAACTTATACAGCGCACATACAACAACGTCGGTCATGATCTAGCCGTGTTTTGAGCCGCCGAGACAGGGCGGCGACATGGGCGCATTGCCATGCCGGGCCTGCCATTCGACGGGCGTGTAAGTGTGTAATGCAAGTGCATGTATTTTATTGGAAATTTCGTCGGACAAAATCTTGTAGATGTGCTGATGGCGCGCTACTTCACGCAGCGGCCCAAACTCATCGCTGACTAACACGACTTTGAAATGTGACTCGGATCCCGGTGGCACGTTATGCTGATTGCTCTCGTTGATCACCTCCAGATGCTGCAAGGGCAACGCTTCTGCCAGCTTGATTTCTATTTCCGCTTGTACTGTCATAACCCTACTCTATTGAATAATTCGTTTTTTTCGGCCCTTTTCAACAGCATTACCGGCGGGCTAAACCGTTCGCCGTAGGCCTCGGCCAGCTGGCGGACTCGATCGGCAAAAGCGTGCAGATCACAGGTATTAGCGCAGTGGTAGACGGCGCCGGTGCGCAACGTAAAACCTATACCCGTCATCGAGCCGATATTACCGGCGCCGACGTTGCTGATTATACCCCCCTTCTACTATGTATAAAGCCTCGACAAGCCGTGAAAATAGCAGCCGGCCTTAAGTTTAACTTCGGGATATTTGTGAGCGGGTCGGTTGGCTTTACCGCATACAAACCGCCGCCGGGCTTACCCTTACCGCGTGGTGTGCGGATGGCGTCCTAGTGTGGTGTAACGAGTAAAGCGTACATATAGAAGCTCACAATTTGTGCTCTGCAAGACGCAGTTCGCCGGGAATGTAGGCCACCTTTCCAAGAACTGCACCAACAGTAGGCGCTCCTAGGCGACGTCGCAGCGC
>JBBKXJ010000261.1:0-22754 GCA_037969395.1 Pseudomonadales bacterium | reverse complement strand
CACGAGCAGGCGGCGGGCTTTATGGCGGCAACCTATGGCCGCTTTACCGGCAAGGTCGGCGTGTGTATGGCAACATTGGGGCCGGGCGCCACTAACCTGGTGACCGCTGCGGCGTATGCGCAATTGGGCGGCATGCCCATGTTGATGATCACTGGCCAGAAACCAGTTAAAAAATCCAAGCAAGGCCGCTTCCAGATTCTTGACGTGGTCGACTTAATGGGGCCGATCACTAAATTCACCCATCAGATTGTTGCCGGCGACAACATTCCCAGCAAGGTGCGCGAAGCGGTCAGGTTAGCTGAAGAGGAAAAACCTGGCGCGGTACACCTTGAACTACCCGAGGACATCGCCGCTGAGCAAACGGTCGCCATGCCGGTTCCCGCCTCGAAAATACGCCGGCCAATACCCGAGTACAAATCGATTGCCATTGCCGTGGAACGGATTGCAGCGGCTAAGTCGCCTATCATCGTTATTGGCGCAGGGGCGAATCGAAAAATCACAAGTAAGATGCTCACCCGATTGATTGACAAAAAAGGCATACCCTTCGTTACCACGCAGCTGGGGAAAGGGGTGGTAGATGAGCGTCACCCGCTATTTATGGGTAATGCGGCGCTGTCGTCGGGTGACTTTGTCCACCGGGCCATTGAAGCGGCGGATTTGATTATCAACGTTGGTTATGACGTGATCGAAAAGCCACCGTTTTTTATGCATCCCTGTAGTACTGAAGTGATTCACGTATCGTTCAAATCCGCGGATGTTGACCAGGTATATTTCCCGCAAATTGAAGTCATTGGCGATATCGCCAACGCGATCTGGCAGATTGACGCGGCGCTGGAAGTGCAGCCGCACTGGGATTTCAGCGATATGCAACATGCGCGGGTGGCTCATGATGCAAATCTACTCGATGGATCAGAAGACACTCGCTGTCCCGTCTATCCCCAGCACCTTGTAACAGAAGTTCGTCGCGCGATGCCGGATGACGGTATTATTTGTCTTGATAACGGCGTTTACAAAATCTGGTTCGCACGCAACTACCGCGCACACCAGGCAAACACTGTATTGCTGGACAATGCGCTGGCTTCCATGGGCGCAGGCCTACCTTCGGCGATGGCCGCGAGGCTGGTGCACAAGGACCGTAAAATCATGGCGATATGCGGCGATGGCGGCTTTATGATGAACAGCCAGGAGCTGGAAACGGCCGTTCGGCTGAAAATGGACCTGGTAGTTTTGATTTTGAATGACAGCGCCTACGGCATGATCCGCTGGAAGCAGGCCAATATGGGCTTTGAGGATTTTGGCCTTGAATACGGCAACCCCGACTTTGTGAAATACGCCGAGAGCTATGGAGCACACGGCTATAGAATCGACAGGACCGCAGACCTGGCCGACATATTACAGAGTTGCTTGAACGCGAAAGGCGTGCATTTGATCGATTGCCCGGTAGACTACTCTGAAAATGACCAAATACTGAATCACGATATCAAGCGCCTGAGCGCTTCACTCTAAACGACTTTACGGAGATTCCTTATGACCCGTCTTGCTGCAGCTTACCCGTACTCGACGCGGCGCTTGCCGAGGTCAATGATTCAAAGTTTGGCTTGCAGGCCGGTGTATTTACCCGCGATTTCTATAAAGTACAAAAGGCCTGGGATGTGCTCGACGTCGGCGGCGTCGTGGTTGGCGATGTGCCCTCTTATCGTGTTGATAATATGCCGTACGGTGGTGTGAAGGATTCGGGGCTGGGTAGAGAGGGGGTTATTTTCGCCATGGAAGACATGACCGAAATTCGCAAGCTGGTTATACGTATGGTTGATTAATGGACGCACCACCTGCCCACCGAGCAAGCAGCCCAAGGATCTCGCCCATTTGGTTTGTACCGCTCATCACTTTGCTGATTGCCATTTGGCTGGCCTACGACCACTGGGCCAGCCAGGGCCCACTTATTGCTATCAGTTTCAGCAGTGCGGCGGGAATCGAAGCCGGTAGGACCAAAGTCAAAATGCGCGAGGTTGAGGTCGGTGCAGTGGCCGACGTTAGCTTGGCAGAGAAGGCAGATCATGTGATGTTATCGGTACGCATCGAAAAGGACGCTGCCCACCTGTTGCGGGAAGACAGCAAATTCTGGGTGGTGCGCCCTCAAATCGGAATGGGCGGTATTTCCGGGCTGGGCACGCTCATGTCGGGTGCCTACATAGAATTGTCCCCCGGTTCAGACAAGCAGTCAGCTTATGAGTTTGAAGGCCTGGAATCTCCGCCGGTAACGCCGATTGGTGTGCCTGGACTGCATGTCACCCTGGACAGCGACGCTGGTCAGACGTTGTCCGAAGGTGATCCGATTTTATTTCAAGGCGCGCGCGCCGGCAGCATCGAATATGTTCATTTCAACACGCAGGAACGACGCACCTATTACAATGCCTTTATCGCTGCACCATACGATCGCCTGGTCACTAGCAATACGCGATTTTGGTTCAACAGCGGCGTCAGTGTAGACCTCTCGGCCGACGGCGTTCGGCTGGAGATAGGCACTCTGCAAACTCTCCTCGGCGGCGGCGTGGCATTCACCATTCCAGACGGGCAACCGGCAGGCAAACGTATTACCAAGCGGGCGTTCTTTTCCATCTATCCGAGCGAAAGCGCCATCAATGAAAAACATTACAGCCACGCGATTCGTTACGTTATCTTGTTCAACGACTCCATCCGCGGACTGAGGCCGGGGGCGGCTGTAGAGTATCGCGGCATCAAAGTCGGTCAGGTGCTGCGGACGGACGTTGACTACCCGGAAATGGAACACTTGCTGGAGCCTGGGTCCCGGATTCCCGTCGTTATTGAAATCATGCCTGCCCGGCTGGGGTTTGCCGATTCGGCGACCGTACTGCCCGAAGTTCAACGTCGTATGACAGAATTGATTGACAGCGGACTTCGTGGCGGACTAGCGACTGGCAATCTCCTCACGGGCGGTAAATATATTGAATTGCAGTATGACGAGGGAGGTAGTGGACCCAGCCAGACTTTCGGTGACTACGCCGTCATTCCTTCTATCAGCGGACAATTGGACCAGTTGCTCGCCGGTGTTGAGGGTACCCTGGATAGCATAAATAAATTGCCGTTGGATGCAATTGCCGAGAGTGCTCGTTTGGCATTTAACGAAGTCGCAGCGACACTCAACGAGTTGCGTAAGTCCGCTACAGAATTGGAAGATATAATGGTGAGCCCAGCAACGCATCAACTCACAGGCACGCTTAACGCCACTCTGGAGAGTTTTCAGCATCTAGCCAGGGATTTTTCGGAAGGTTCGGCTACCAATCAGGAACTGCAAGGTACGCTGCGCTCACTCGAGAAGACCCTGGAAGATCTCGATCCGGTCCTGCGCCAGCTACGCCGCCGTCCCAACAGTCTTATCTTTGGCGGCGACACGGGTGAGGACATCGAACCCAAAGGTGCAAAGCGATGAACCGAAAACCGCTAATGAGCGGTATAATTGCCGCATGCCTACTGGCTGGCTGCGCTGCCCAGCCGCCTCAAGATTATTACTATAGTCTTGTTCTTGCAGGCGACGGTTCGGCAAGAACATCGACGCCTGAACCAGGCGCCCGGCTCATCGTGGGACCCATACACTTACCCCGCTACCTGAACCAACGTGGCATGGTCATGCAGCTTGATGGCCATCAAATTCAGACCGCGAACCACCATTTTTGGGCCGAGCCGTTGGATGAGGCCATCGGCAAAGTGCTTGTTCAAGATATCGCGCAGAGAAACACAAGTCTGGAGGTCGGTCGAGAACAGGATCGTTGGTCAGGAACTGGCAATTGTCGTTTGCGAGTCGAGTTCGACAAGTTTCACGCCACCAATGCGGCCAGAGTCGCCGTGAGGGGCCGGTATTGGTTGTATGCGCACGATGCGACACCAGTGAGTCAGACAGAGTTCGATATTGCTGAAGCGTTAACCGACAACGGTTATGACCATGCCGTTACCCAACTGCGAGTGGCACTTGGTGAGCTGAGCGTTGAAGTCAGCGAGAGTGTTCGCAGCAGCAAGGTATGCACGCAATCTTCGGTTTTGTCACGACCCCTTAGTAGTAACGATTAAGGCTAGTGGTTACCCTGTCGAATTGATTGTCTGCAGCCGGGTCAGCGACAGCGTATACCCGAAAGTATAGACGGTGCCGATGATAATACCCGGCAATATAGTCATGAGTATTTCCGGTGTGCCCATCAGCGCGTTCACCCCCCACGACGTACTGTACAAAACAGCGCAGGTACCGAAGAAAGTCACACAAAAACGTAACGTGGGGTTGGCCAACAGCCGGAACAGCGCTTCCATGAATAAAGTCATTACCAGGGTAACTATGAAACTGTAGCTGCCCTGGGTGAACGCCGCCTTCGTTGCTACCTCCAGGCCGTAGTCGTAGTTGGCGTAACAGGCCCAACCGCCGTAAGCAAGAAAGCCCAGCAAGCCGGATACAATACTGCGCGTAAGGCCATTGTTCGCAAACCGCAATGTTGTCAATGACGCTTATTTATCCACTAACCCGGGCCAATGTTTGTCGGCTTCCCTGATATAGCCATCCTTGTCTGCCAACCATTTTTTGTTAATCTTGTGGTTGTAGTTTAAGTAGAGTTTGCCGTCGTACACGGTAAATTCTGTTGGATCGATATTCGCGGTGTCGTTCTCTGCGACCGCATAGGCGCAGTAGCCGCCGTACTGCGGCGCGTACTTTTCCGGCTCTTCGGCGAACATCTCGAGGTGTTCCTGCATGCTGAAATGCCAACTGGCACCGCGCCATTGGAAGGCGTGACTTTTCTTGCCTTTAACTGCCTTGTCCATAGTGAAATATGCCACCGGATCATAGCCTTTAATCGCGACATTGCCAAAAAAAGTGGTATTGACTGGCTCTACCGCGTTGGCGAACAAACTCATGCACATTGCGCCGGCAAGCAGAAAACAACGCGCGCTAATCCTGTAGTTCAAATTCAACATTGCTGCCAACCTCCTGCAGATTGTCTTCGTTATTGGCTGCGCGCAGCCCCTCTGCCACCACATTGTGGCAATAGTGCGCGCATTCTTTTCTGCTGGCAAACTCGTTGAGTTCGACCGTCGCGTGAAAAATTAGTTCGGCCTGCACCGGTTGCAGTCCCAGCACCGTCACCAGGTGAGGAACGAAGGGCATGGTCGCATACCAGGCGAAACAATCGCGCTCCGCCGCATTCATCACCCGTCCCTGGTAGCGGGTGTAGGCAACGGTAAGCGGTTGAATTCGTACCCGTTGCCGGGCTTGCTCAGCGCCGGAAAACAGGCTGCTCTTAAAGGGTTCGACATGCGTGCCGGGAGTGCTGGTGCCTTCGGGAAACAAAATCAAGTTACCATGGTCATCGAAATGTTGGCGCATGACTGCCAGCTGGCTGGCAACCTTGCCGCCATGACGCTCGAAGAACAAGGTATTTTGTATTTTCGCCAAGGCGCCGAACACGGGCCAGCCGGCAACCTCTGCCTTGGCAATAAACGAACCCGGGACAATACCTCCCAAAATGAAAACATCGAGGTACGAGATGTGGTTGCAGATAAACAAGGTGGGCCGCGCACTGCACATTGCACCGGAGACACTGACCTTTAGCCCGATAATCCGGCAACAGCCGCGATGAAACAACATAGGGATTTTCTGCAGTTTGCGATAACGCAGCAGCCTGGCCAGATAGAAAACGGCAGGCATGAAAACGCACCACAGTCCAAGCGTTACAACGCCAATAAGAGTGCGCGGCAACGAGGCGACCGGTTTAGCCATGCTGCGTTCGTGTGAGGCGATGATTATTCAGAATCATATTTTCAGCGTCGACGTAGATACATACAAACGTGGTGTTAAATACCGGGTCGATGATGGCGCAATCACTTATTTTAGCGCCAACCTGCAGATAGCCTCGCAGCAAGGTGGGCACCGAGTGCTTGGCTTCGTCCCAGTCTACGTCCTCTCGCAACAACGATTTTATGGTTATATAGTTGTTTACAATCGGTACCGACTGCAAGTCACCCGGCGCCAGATTGTGACAATAGAGGTAGGACAAAATAGCCCGATGGCGATTAACGTCGGTGCCGTGAAAACTGGCGCAGCCAATCATCACGTCGAAGCGGCGGGCAATAATAAACTGCAGGGTAAATTTCCAAATCAGCTTGAGTATGCTGCCGCTACGGCCATTGGCATGGACGCAAAACCGGCTTAGCTCCAGTATCTTGCCATAGCGCTCGCGCAAGCCACGAATAGCAAACGCTTGCTCGGTGTAGAAATCCTGGTCTTCCGCCAGGCGCTCACTACTTACTAACCGCAGCGTGCCCACCACCGGACTATCGGCCTGCTTTTTATCGAGCACAATGACGTGGTAAGCGCTGGCGTCCAACGCATCGGCATCGCGGCCGCTGCGCGCCATCTCAGTCGAGATCGACCCGCCATTCTCCAGGAACAGCGTTTTGTAACGCAAGCACTGAGCTGCGGCAATTTCGCTCGCGTTGCAGGCAAAACGTACCTCGTAACGACCCGCCTGAAAACCTGCGATGAACTCGCTGCTATCGATCGCATCCGGCGAAGGAGTGCGTGCGACCGCTATTGCACACATTGGGATTGTTCCCGATAGGCGCGTGTCGAAGGTGCAATACCGAGGGTGTCGTCGACGGGCAAATCGATAAGACGCATTAGTATTGCCACGTGGGATAAATGATGCGTGGTATGGCCATGTAAAAATACTAACTCACGATGTAGCGTCGACTCGATAGGCACTTCGCAAGCGCTATTCACTGCAGTGCACAGCCTAACACTTAACTTAAGGTTCGCGTTTGATTGCGTCGAGGTTTGCAGCGCCTGCACCGCATCGACTGTGGCATCAAGCTGCTGCAGCGCATGTTTGGTATGTTGCTCAACGAGAGGATCTCGCGCACGGCGGTCATAGTCGATAGCGCCACAGTCCAGGCCGGCAAATAAACACTTATAGTGGTCGATCACGTGTCGGAAGTGCGAACCAATTGACGATGTGGTAAAGGGCGCACAGATAAAATTGTAATGCTCGTCACCCAACCCGGCGATGACGCTGCGACCGGTGCTCAGCACTGCAATGTTACTGGCAATAACAGTAGTAATTGACGACAAGCTGAAACCCCGACGCAAACATTGTATTGTATTTGATTTTATTTTATGACATTGATTGAATGACAAAATTCATTAAATTGCTGATACGCAGGCGCGGGTGCTGTGCCGCAAACTGTCGTTGCGCTCGCATTAGCTGCAATAACTTTCGCCGGCCCTAACGCTGCTTGCTCATATGCGGCTAAAATATGGCTTCTGATGAGAGAAACGTTGTAGTGAAAAAACACCTGATCAAGCCCTACGAATTTTGGCACCCGCGAATTTTCGAAGCCCCTTACTATTTATATCTCGGCGTACAATGCCTGCGTCACCGCATCGGCATACGCACCCTCGCCAAAGCCAACTACTGTTTGTACCACGGCGAGATAGGCATTGGCTCGAAATACGCAAGTCAGCTGGCTTTCAAGCAAGACTATTTTCTGCCGACAGCACTGGTTGAGCATGGCTGGACATTGGAGCAAAAAAAAAGCTTCATTGTTAAATTCGCTGCAGCGCATGCTTACCCCGTTATTCTCAAGTCTGATGTGGGTTGCGTTGGCAAAGGCATTAGCAAAATAAACAACCTGGACGATGTAGACAAAACCGTGCCCTTACTAATAGGTGACTATATTCTACAGAAATTTTCTCCGCATACCTATGAATGCGGTATTTTTTACGTGCGTCGCAACGGCGTTGCCCGCATCACTGGAATCAACAAAAAGCATTTCCCTACCGTTATTGGCAACGGTAAAGACACTATCTACTCTCTAGCCCTAAGTCACGAGCGCTACAGTCACCACTGGAGTTCATTTTTGCAATACATCGACACTGATAGGGTGCCGCAAGAGAGGGAAGAAGTGTGCTTGTCTTTTATTGGCTCGCACACGCTGGGCTGCAAATTTACGGATGACACGCATCTAATAACGCCTGCGCTGGAGCAGTGCGTGAACCAGGTGTTTGCCGATCAACCCGGTTTCAATTTCGGCCGCGTCGATTTAAAAGCTGAATGTGAGCAAGCGCTGCAGGCAGGTGAATTCGTGGTTATCGAAGTTAATGGCATTGCTTCTCTGCCCACGCACATGTTCGATCCAAAATATTCACTCATCCAAAGCTATAGTATCTTTTTTGAACATGGTAAATATTTGGCTGAAATAGCGCATGAGCACAGGCATCGGCCAATGGACTTACTACCTCTGCGAGACATCATTGACAGGGTGAAAACCAATCAAAGTATGCTGAACGAGGTACACGAACAGCTCAAAGAGGGTGTTGCATAATCGTAAGGTGCTAGTACTCCGACAAGTTGATATTGAGAGTCCGCTCACGGCCAAAGCACCTGAAATCTGCTTCGATAGACTTCCACCTCAGGAATTACGCCGACCAATGCTTACCCGAAGCATCGCAAACGGCCGTACCCGTGCGTCGTCGTTGGTGATGCGCCCTCTTATCGCGTTGACATTATGCCGTACGGTGGCGTGAAGGATTCTGGGCTGGGCAGGATGGGGTTATTAGCCAGGACCTTCCGCTATCCCAGCGAGGGCAGATGCTGTTACCGTGCAACAACGCGCAGGCTTCCTGACGCTAACGAAAATTGGAGAATTTTATGTTAACAAACGATAGCCCGGTTTCGATCATCGTGTTCGATGTGAACGAGACGCTGCTCGACATTACCACGCTTGAGCCGCTGTTTGAGCGTGTCTTCGGTGATGCTGCCATTCTAAGAATGTGGTTCGCTGAGCTAATCCTCTACTCCCAGACAATGACCCTGTCCGGTCTCTACACGCCGTTCGGAGAGATCGCAGCAGGCGCGTTGCGGATGATTGGATCAATTCGGGACGTCAATATTACCGACGCCGACGTCGCGGAACTCAAACATCGGTTGGGCAACATGCCCGCTCATGCCGATGTTGTGCCGGCATTGAACCGGCTGCGCGATGCAGGATTCCGGCTTGTCACGCTGACAAATTCGGCAAGTTCAGCGTCGCCGACACCGCTTGAAAAAGCAGGGCTCGGTGATTTCTTTGAACGCCACTTCAGTGTGGGTGCCGTTGAAAAATTCAAACCAGCTCCTGAAACATATCGCCTCGTTGCCGATGAAATGGGCGTAGAGACGACCGACCTGTGCCTGGTCGCCTGCCATTTGTGGGATACTATAGGCGCGCAGGCGGCTGGCTGTGCTGGCGCGCTAATCACACGCCCCCATAACGCCATTCTGCCTGCAGCTAATGTTCCGGTTCCGGATTTGGTTGCTTCCGAACTGACGGAGCTAGCTGACAAGATCATTAAAAAGTATTCGCGAACGTCACAGTAATAACGCAATCGAAGGAGAACTGCTATGACCGACACACCTGAAAAACCCGATTATTCCGGCCTGACTGCCGTATTTATCAACACAACGCTCACCCCCTCGCCAACGGTCAGCCACACCGATACGCTAATGGACAATGTGCGCGCCATCATGACTGGCGCGGGCGTGTCCATACAGTCTTTTCGCAGCGTCGATCACGCAATCGCGCCCGGTGTCTATCCCGATATGACGCAACATGGCTTCAAAACGGACGCCTGGCCAGATATTGGTAAGGCGGTGCTGGCTGCCGATATATTGGTGCTGGGCACGCCGATCTGGCTGGGAGAAGTGTCGTCCGAATGCCGCAAGATCATCGAGCGGCTGTATGCGCATTCGGGCGAGATGAACGACAAGGGGCAATATGTTTTCTACGGCAAGGCAGCAGGTGCCGTCATCACCGGCAATGAAGACGGCGTAAAACACTGCGCGATGGGCATGCTCTACGCGCTCGCCCATATTGGCTATATGATTCCGCCACAGCCTGATGCGGGCTGGATCGGTGCGATAGGCCCCGGACCCTCATACGGTGATACCAAAGACGACGGTAGCCGGGTCGGTTTTGACAGCGAATTTACCGCGCGGAACTCGACTTTCCTTGCCTGGAACCTAATGCACACGGCACACCTTTTAAAAACGGCGGGCGGGCTTCCTGCGTACGGTAACAGCCGTCAGGCGTGGAATGAAGGAGCGCGTTTCGATCATCCGAACCCGGAATACAGGTGATAACGCCTGGACAAGCTGCGTGAACAAGCCTGTTTCAACTGCTCAAATTAGTTGAGCAGCTTGTGGTGTGCAGCACAACGATCAATCGAAGCGGGGCTGCAGTGTGAGGCCATTAGGTAATCAATTGTTTGGCCTGATCGGCAATCGTCTGCAGGGCCTCTTGCGCATACGCACCTCGCCCCAACACTCGAATGGCAACCAGCTGCGCCAGCAATGATTTAGCTGTCGCCTGCGGTTCAAGCTGCTTGCGAATATCCCCGCGCGCCTGCCCCACTTCGATGCTGCGCCGTAAAAAACCCTCGATTTCTCGCAGTCCGTTGGCGACGATTTTATTTACCTCGGCGTTGTGATTGCCAATATCCAACGCAGTATTGATTAAAAAGCAGCCTTTTTGCTCGGTATCCTTCACGCAACTGGCAACGCTGTCGTCAAACAGTTTGCCAATGGCTTGCCGCGGGTCGTCCAGCGCCTCAAGCTGCGCGAATTTGGCCTGTCGATTGTCCTGATCATATTTGAGCAGCGCTTTAACAAACAGCGGTTGCTTACCGCCAAAGGCGTTGTAAAGGCTGCCTCGATTGACTCCCGTCTCCGCAATCAGATCGTTGATCGAAGCGGAGTCGAAGCCTTTATCCCAAAACACCTGCATGGCCTTTCCGACAGCTGTTTCTTCATCAAATGATTTAACCCACGGCATATTCGATTAACCTCTCGTTCAATTCCATTTGTTAGCTTAGCACATATATACTAGTCGATATAAACAATTACAAGCTCGTTATAATAGTTATACGTAGTGCCGAATGAGGAAACCAGGCATATAAAATACCTGCAGGACGTGAAGCGTTTGAGCTTCTCAAGCTGCCTGCCGTGGGTTACGAAAACGTGTTGACTGGTTAGTTTCAACCAAGTAGTCTAAACCAATGGGTACGATTGACCGATAAACCAGTTAAAGGCAGACCATCGTGCCAGATTTTACTCTGCGAACTGAAGTACCCTTCAAAGTCAGCAAGTCATTGAATAGCCACACGTAGTCTTATACGGTGGCGAGTGATTTCCAGCGCTAAGCGCGTGTTGCAGGTCGCCGACAGCAAGTAAAACTCCCTGCATCCCAAACAATTGGAGTGAACATGAAAGACTCAGTAATTATTCTCGGCGCGGGCGCACCCGACGGCCTCGGCGGAGCGCTGGCGCGGCGTTTCGCGGCAGATGGGCTACATGTGATTGTGACCGGCCGAACGCTGGCGAAATTGCAAGCCATTGTGGAACAGGTAACCGCAGCTGGCGGTTCAATCGAGGCGCGTCGGGTTGACGTCACCGCCAGTGATGACCAGGATCAGCTGTTTGCGTACGCTGCGGAACGCGGGCCACTCGGGGCGGTTGTATTCAATGCCGGTATAAATGCCCGCATACCGTTTGAGGAGATTAGCGCGGAACAGTTCGAAAAATACTGGCGGATAAACTGTCTCGGCGCATTTCTTGCCGCACAGCGCGCCATGCCAATACTGCGCGCCCAGGGCAGCGGCAGCATGCTATTTACCGGCGCATCCGGCTCACTGCGTGGCAAGGCTAACTTCGCCCCGTTTGCCTCCTCAAAGGCGGCGTTGCGAAACCTTGCGCAATCACTCGCGCGAGAATATGGGCCGCAGGGTGTGCATGTCGCGCATATTATTGTTGACGGTCTTATCGACGGGCAGCGAGCCAAACAGTTTCTCGCCGAACATCTCGACAGTCTGGGTGAACAAGGAGCACTCTCACCAGATGCCATCGCGCAGGCGTTCGCTTTTATCCACGGCCAGGAAAGATCAGCCTGGACCCATGAGCTTGATCTGCGCCCGTTTCGCGAAGCCTGGTAGGTCGGCGTTGGCTAAAGCGAGAGCGGACTGCCTCCCATATTCACGCTGACACGCCGCGCAAGCGCAAGTAAAATTCAATGCTTTTATCCAGAGGGTCAACCACATGAGTCGCCCAACAGCGCAAGTTCAGAACCACAACCATAGCAAGGGGTTCTTAAATTACCTTGATGACTCCGCTGACTCGTCACTTTACCGCAACGGCAAGGTGCTAATACGCCGGGATGCAGACGGTGATGACGGTGATATGCAGGGCGTCGACCCCAGTAAGCAGGAAATGGCAGTGTACAACGGGCGGATGCTGCCGGCTGAACAACGCCCTACCCTTACCCAAAACGGTTTCGAGTTGTTGACGCGGCCACTGGCGGCAGACGGTCTGAATTTTCTCGATCACAAGCAAGTGGTGCAGGACTATTACCCGCATTGCGCACGCGTGGTTGAAGCAGCAACAGGCGCGAGCGCATTCGCATTCGACCACAACGTGCGCTCGGCGCTGGCCAGGAAAAATCAGAAGCGCATTGCCGGCGGACAGGCAGTGCAGGAGCCGTTGCATTTGGTGCATGGCGACTACACACTGACCAGCGCCCCGCAACGACTGCGTGATCTGGCGCAACCGCCCGGTGGTAACGACACGCTGCGCAATATTCTGGCGGCGAACGAGTCGTTGATATCGGATGAGATGGTCGAGCAGACCCTGGCCGACGGCGGCCGCTTTGCGATAATTAACCTGTGGCGCAATATCGCGAGCGAGCCGGTGGCAACGCATCCACTGGCATTATGCGATGCCCAAAGTGTCGACCCCAAAGATCTCGTTGTGTTCGAAATTCACTACCAGGACCGTATCGGCGAAAACTATTTCGCCAAATATGCGAAACGCCATCAGTGGTTTTACTTTCCGGCAATGACCGGCGACGAAGCATTGCTAATCAAGCAATGGGATTCAGCCGGTCCGTTGGCTCGGTCCGGCGGCAAGCTGGCCGATGCCAGTGATCCGCGGGCGCCATGCACCTTCAGCTTTCATAGTGCTTTCGAAGATCCTTCTACGCCACCGGATGCGCCCGATCGAAACAGCATCGAAGTGCGTTGTATCGTAATTTACGACTGAGGCGTCCGCACCCAACACGATTGCGCGCAAAGGAGCTGTAATGAACTCGGTTGTACGAGATTGTAGCTTCTATCCTGTTTGTAACGAATAGAATCCGCGTACGCCCCTCCTGTAACTCTGCTTTTCTTAGGAGGCAGCCGGCTTGCCGTCCAGCCGTTATTTGCGTCGTCAAATCGCATCAGCCGGGCCTCTTCTTGCCACGCTGTGCGTCTCTCACGCCACCTCCTCTACGCACGTCAGAACCGGACTAATCTCGTGCTAAAGAATTCGGCAGTCAAGTGCGTGCTACAACTATGCCAGTCTCCTGGACATATAGAAAAAATTCAGTTAGCATATATTACATATTTATAATACTATTAAATTTTTACAAGCCTAACTGAATTCCCAGGAACTTTGACACCATGAAAATTACCAATATCCGACTTTACCAGGTTCCGCCTCGGTGGTTGTTTCTAGCAATTGATACCGATGAGGGAATCACTGGCTGGGGTGAGCCTGTGATCGAGGGCCGTGCGAAAACGGTGGCAGCGGCGGTAGATGAGCTGTCTGTCTACCTGACCGGTAAAGACCCCAGGCAAATCAATGATATCTGGCAAACCCTGTATCGCGGCGGCTTCTATCGCGGCGGACCAATTCTCATGTCGGCCATTGCCGGAATAGACCAGGCGCTGTGGGACATCAAAGGTAAAGAGTTAGGTAAACCCGTGTACGATCTGCTCGGTGGTCGCTGCAGGGACAAAATGCAAACCTATTCCTGGGTGGGTGGGGATGACCCGGCGGATGAAAACCGCCAAATTGAAGCCTTGCTGGCACAGGGCTGGAACACCTTCAAAATGAACGGCTGCGGCAAGCTAAAAATGGTAGACAGCTATCGCGCCGTAGAAAAAGTGATTGAACGCGTCGCTGCCATTCGCGACAAATTTGGCAGTAGCGTAGATTTTGGCCTGGATTTCCACGGTCGCGTGTCGGTGCCCATGGCTAAAGTACTGCTTAAGGAGCTGGAATTTTATCACCCACTGTTTGTTGAAGAGCCTGTGCTTCCCGAACACGCTGAGCAATACCCCGCACTCTGTCAAAAAACCAGCATTGTTTTAGCCGCTGGCGAACGGATGTACAGCCGCTTCGATTTCAAGCGCGTGTTCGAGTTGGGCGGGCTGGGTCTCGTACAGCCTGATTTATCGCATGCCGGTGGCATTACGGAATGCATCAAAATCGCCGCCATGGCCGAAGCCTACGATGTCGGCGTGGCGCCCCATTGCCCGCTAGGTCCAATCGCACTGGCCGCTTGCCTGGTAGTGGACTTCGTCTCCTACAACGCTGTGATCCAGGAGCAGTCGATGGGAATCCATTACAATAAAGGCGCTGAATTATTAGACTATGTTCTTAACAAGGAAGACTTCGCTATCAACGATGGCTATATCAAACCCTTGCCGAAACCCGGGCTGGGCGTGGAAATCGACGAGCAGGCAGTCATTGAGGCGGCCAAGCAAGGATGTGATTGGAAAAACCCGATCTGGCGTCATGAGGATGGTTCTATAGCGGAGTGGTAGAGCCGGGAAGATAACACCATATTCTGTTCTCGTAATGCGCGGGTTACTTTCCTCTCCGTTTGCTACAAGGGCGATAAAATGACAGCACGGCTTGCTCACAAGATTGCGGTAATTACCGTAGCCGCGCAAGGTATTGGGGCCGCCATCGCCGAGGTCTTTGCCAGCGAAGGCGCCGATTTGGCGCTATTGGATTTGCAGTCAGAACTGCTGCAAGTCTGGGATGGCTTCGGTTTTGGCGAACTCGAATATCATTCCGTGACAGCGGGCGCCGGTCTGGCCGCTTGCGAAATCAATGACACATCTTGCCTGTACGGCTTTCGTGGTCAACCTGAGCGAATTGTTGACATCGCCTCCGAGCTACTCGACTTGTCGCGACAAACGATCGTCGATCTACTGCCGGATAACTGGTTCCCACGCCGTTGAGTTAGTTAACCTTCCCTTTAAGATCGTCTATGGAAGCGGCACCTATCAACTGTGCCGCTGATGTCACCAGTTTTTCCGCCTCTCTTGCCGCTTTTTCAGGTTGATTGCGCACAATGGCGTCATATATTTTTTTGTGATCGGCGTAAGAGCCCGCGCGCACATCGCTGAGCATATTGGTAAAGCGGATGCTAACTCGCAGGGTGATATCGATAATGCTACCGAGTTGCGCAAAAAAGCGGTTTTCGCTGGCATTCAATACGCTTAAATGAAACGCAATATCGGATTCCAGTGGGTCATCTCCTCCCGACTCGGATCTTTTCATGCGTTCCAGGGCTTGCCCGATAAGTTCAATCTTCGCCTTATTCTGCCGTTGTGCGGCCAATTTGGCCGCTTCCTTTTCAATCGCAACGCGTAGCTCGGAGAACTCCCTCAATAGTTCTAAAGAGGGGTTGGCATCTCTAATCCAGCGTAATACGTCCCTATCGAAAAGATTCCACTCGCTTTCTGGCGACACCCGAATACCTTGCCGTGCCCGCGAGGTTAGCAGCCCTTTCGCCGCCAAAGACTTGACCGCTTCGCGCGCGACACTGCGGCTCACCTCTAACTGTTCGCACAAAATCGCTTCACTGGGTACAGGATTGTGGACGCCGTATTCGCCACCAACAATGGCCTTGCCCAATGTTTGGGCAACCTGTTGGGTTATGTTCATTCCCCTGTTATCAGATAGCATCTTGCATACGTCTCACTATTTACGTCGCTCCTGGATTGTGCGCGCAAAGCAACCAATAGCACTATTGTTTGGCTACATTACCGCTCTTCCTTGCTATGATAATATAAATAACATAATTAAAGTAAAAAGACTACGCGACAGCCGTGCTTTCCCGAACCCGGCGTGGAATTAAACTTATATAGCCATCAATTCTTTTCAACCAGGCTTGGCGACCCTGCTGAGATGGAATATCAATAGACTCTGCGGCAGCATAATGGGCAGCTGCAATCCAACCCTCATCAGCGCGTCGCCAGTGACTACGGCGCCGTTGATCACATCAATAATAGACGTCGAATAGTTATAGGGTTGCAGCGGCCAGATAATATTAACCTCGTAGTGTTCGTCCAACTCCAGTTCTCGAAAACGGAATCTTCCGGGCGAGCTGTTGGGATGTCCATCCAGCAGCGCGTAGGAAAACATCGCCTGTTGCTTGTCAGGTGCGATAATGCCAAAGCCACTTTCATATTCGTGCAAATCGAGGCGCACGAGGCGACTGCCCAATATCAGCTCGCGGTGTTGTTTGTGCAATGCAACGGCCGCTGTCAATTCAGCCTTATCGACTTCACTCATCGTCAACAAGTTGGCCTCAATACCCATATGCCCAAACATGGCAACACCGGCACGGGTAGCCATACTGATATGCCGTCCGGTGATGTGACAATCATACGGCCCCACGTGCGCACCCATCAGCTCCGGCGGGAAGAAAAAGGAGAATCCTTTTTGAATGCGCAGCCGGTCAATGGCGTCGTTAGTGTCTGACGTCCAGATCCGATCGGTATGCGCCAACACCCCATAATCCGCTCGAGCGCCACCGGATGAACAGCTTTCAATTTCTACGCTCGGGTGTGCGCTGCGTACACGTTTCATTAGTGCGTACAGGGCCAGAGTCTGGTAGTGGGTTACGGCGCGCCCGTCACGCCCACCGGGTTGATTAAGATCCCGGTTCATATCCCATTTCAAGTAGGTAATCGCATATTCGGACAGTAGTGCGTCAATGCGCTCAAACAGATAATCCTGAACTTGCTTGCGGGTCAGGTCCAGCACGAGCTGATGGCGAAACATGACCAGCGGTGCCGGGTCGGCGCTCAACACCCAGTCAGGATGCGCTCGATACAGATCGCTGTCAGGGTTTACCATTTCGGGTTCAATCCAAAGCCCGAATTCCATACCCCTGGCATTGACATGCGCAATCAGCGGCCCCAATCCGTCCGGAAAAACAGCCTCATCCACAAACCAGTCGCCCAGACCTGACTTGTCAGAATTCCGATTCTTAAACCAGCCATCATCCAGCACAAAGCGTTCCACTCCTACCTCGTTCGCCGCATCCGCAAGCGTGCATAAGGTCTCCATGGACAGGTCAAAATACATGGCTTCCCAGGTATTAAAATGTACCGGCCTGCGTTTTCCGGTCATGCGTGCATCGATCAGATTCGTTCGCACAAAGCTGTGAAAGTGGTGCGAAAGCCCGGAAAAGCCGCTGTGGGTGCGAGCACCATAAAGAACAGGCGAACGATAACTTTCGCCAGGCTGCAGACTTAACTCACCGGGGAAAAACAATTCTCCCAATTGGGCCAGCGCGCGACCTCCTGATAGCTCTTCCACGCAGATGCGATGGTTGCCGCTCCAGCCAAGGTGCAAGCCGTAGGCGCCACCCAGGCTCTCATTCGTCTGACCGGTGTGAATGACAACGCCGGGAAAGGTGTCATGTGAAGTTCGACCTGCTCGATTTTCTCGCAAATAGCCGCCAAGAAAACGGTCAACGTGATGCTGTTGGAATTCGTTGGCCCAACGACCCTCAAAACCCAGGATTTTATCGTAATGCAAGGGAATGGGTATGCAGGGCGCGTTACATTGCTCAACCCACAGAGGCGTGTCGCCATCATTAGTTATTTCTGTCGTCGCGCTAAGTACACTACTTTGCACATCCAACTGCAGCCGATGGGTCACGGTAATGTCGGCAGCGCCGCACTGCGATACGATAGTTATCCGATTTTCATCATCAAGTACGACTTCCTTGATCTCAGTGTAAACCCCCCATCCCGTGCCGTTGCGATGCACTTGAATCCCCGCATTACCGGGAAAACCCGCGCCAAATTCGGGCGATAAGGCAATGGGAGCCTCGTGTTCCACACAGGCTTGTGCCTCCTGCCGAGTGGTCAACAGCGCTAGCATTTCAGGGCTCGTATTTTTAGACAGTCGAACGCCCCAATAGAGTATCGCTGGCGCATTGCTCCGACAGTCGATTACCAGACTGCTAGTACGGCTGTTCAATGTGTAGAACGGTTGACATATTTTGATCATGATGTCGCTCTTCTGCTAGTTCGAAAAAAATTAAAAATGTAGTGACAGCGCCGCCATCATACGTCGTTTACGCGTTATATCATATATATATTATTTTATGAACATTTATTCTTGACTCAGACAACAATCGTATGATATTTTTCTTCAATCCTATTTATACGATATAACATATATAAATTTTACAGACTCGTCAGTACACAATTCAAAACTTAATTAGAAACCAACGAGAGGGTGTAACAATGGAACGATCATTTCGATCTATCAGAAAACTTGGCGGCTCGGTCACGGTCGCCGCTTGTCTGGCTGCGCCTGCTTTGGCGCAGGAGGAGCCGATGCTTGAAGAGGTGGTTGTATCGGGTATTAGGGGCAGTCTACTCAGCGCGGCGTCGATTAAGGAAAATGCCGGTGGCGTAGTTGATGCGATTTCAGCTGAAGACATGGGTAAGTTTCCGGATTCCAACGTCGCTGAATCCCTGCAGCGCGTCACCGGTGTCGCCATTACCCGCGGCCGCGGGGGCTCTGGACAGTTCGTCACCATTCGTGGCCTGGGCGAGGAATTTAACGCGGTCACCTTCAACAATCGTTTGCTGGCCACGGAGAATCCCGGCCGCGAATTTAGCTTTGATGTGATCGCGTCGGAGCTGATCAAGACGGCATCGGTCAGCAAAACGGCTATCGCTTCCGAGGGAGACGGCAGCATCGGCGGCCGTGTTAATGTGCGCACCGCCAGACCTTTCGATTCCGAAGGTCTGAATATTGCAGGTTCGCTGGGTACTCAGTTCGATGAGTTGTCCGATGATTTCGGCCCTAAAGCGTCGGGCATAATCAGTAACACCTTTGCCGATGATACCTTTGGCGCGTTGGCGTCTTTTGCCTATCAACAACGTGATCTGCGCTCAGATGTCGCCGAAGCGTTAGGCTTTTTTCCCGTGGACGTCGATACCGCCGGCAACATAGACAATCCGACTGACAACGTCCCCATTGCCCCCGGCGGCGCTGGTGCGGCAATACCGGCGATTTCGGTGCTGTCCAGCCCGGAAGAGAGAGAACGCTACAGCGGCACGGTCGCCTTGCAATGGCGACCCAACGAAAATACCGATGTCAACCTGGACTTTCTGTACTCGCACTATGAGAGCCCGGCCACCGCTGTCGGCTATTCTATTTTTCCATTCGACCCCGCCCTGGTTGAACCAGGCAGCCTACGGGTGAACGATAAAGGGGTGGTGACCAACGCCGCCTACCGTTCGGATGCAGATTTTGACCCCTTCCTGGTCAACGACTTTCTGGCGCGCCAAACCGATTCCGACGCCGATACGTTTGCTGTAGGGCTTAACGGTGAATATCAGTTGACTGATAATATGACTTTCACCGGTGACATCTCCTGGTCGAAAGCCGACGGTACCCGTGACAATACCGGCTCCGATGACGGCAGCGGCAAGTTCTTTGTTGTCGGTGTACGCGGCGCCGAGGCGTCGATTTCTCCCGCAGACGAAGTGCCCAATCTGACCTTTACCGGCCCCGACAGGGTAGTGACCGACGCGGCATCGCTTGCCGCCGCCAACCAGGTGCCACTAAACCAGTTGGACCCATCAGCCTTCCGCGCTCACTTTGCCAGAGACTCCAGTTTCGAGATCGAAGACGAGATATTTGCGCTCAAGCTCGAGGGCGAATATGCCTTCGACAATGACACCACTCTGCAATTTGGTGTTGATTACACAGACCGGGAAAAGTCAAATGAAGCCGTCAACAACGGCGCCACTCAGTGCCAGTTCTGTGGCTACGGTACTTCACTGCGGGATGTTAACCCGGCAGTATTTGACAGTTTCTTCGCCAACGGCGCGCCGACCAATGACGACACTGACATATTGAGTGGTACCAATGCGAACGTGCCCCGTAGCTTCGTAACATTCACGCCTGGCTTTCTTGAACAGTTGTATGCTGGCAGCAGCATTCCGGGAGCTGCCAACGCCCTCATCCCGGTGCGTAGACCCGCCGCGTCAACCGTCGTTGAAGAGTCTGTCATCGGCGCCTACGTACAGGTCAACCTGGTGGGCGATTTGGGTGATATTCCCTACACGGCCAACGCCGGCGTGCGCTTTGCCTATACCGACTCGAAGTCCACCGGCGCGCAGAATCAGATTATCGGCCGCGTAGACCAGGGCTCGGGTAACCAGACCTTTTTGCAGAGCGATGCCACGCCGGTGTCATTCGACAAGGACTATTTCAACATACTGCCGGCCTTCAACATCAGCTTTAGCTTGACCGACGCGCTGTACCTGCGCGGCGCTTTTGCGCAAACGCTGACCCGGCCGACCTTGACCGACTTGTCGACCGCTTTTTCTATTCCATCGACCAACGTCGGACTGGAGTCGATTTCACAAGGCAACCCCACGCTTGAACCCACCAAGGCGAACAACTTCGACCTGTCGCTGGAATTCTTTGGCGACAAGGTGACCTCTTCGGCTGCCGTGTTCTACAAGGATATTAGCGATTTCGTGTCGAACGTGACGGTAAACACGCCAATCGTTGTGGGTGACAGTGTGGACGCAAACGGCGCGCTGATCGAAACCAACACGGTTATCAATTTTGATGTGACGTCGCCCGACAATTCCGACACCGCCGAGGTTTACGGTCTGGAATTGGCTAGCCAATACCTGTGGGACAACGGCTTCGGCGCGCTGGCTAACATCACCTTTGCCGACAGCAGTGTCGACGGCCTGACCGAGCAATCCTCGACGTTGGAGAATATTTCCGATGTATCGTGGAATCTGTCCGGCTTTTACGAAGCCCATGGCGCGTCAATTCGCTTGTCGATCAATAATCGCAGCGACTACGTACAAACCACGATCGGCGAGAGTGGCTTTACCGAAATCGTCGATGATTACCAGCAGATTGACCTGACGGCCAGCTACGATATCACCGACAATTTCACCGTGTACTTTGAAGGCATTAACCTGAATGATGAACCGCTGTTCATCTTTTCCGGCGACAAGTCTAGGCTGCAAACCTTCGAAGAGAATGGCCGCCGCTATGCCGTGGGTGTTCGCGCCGTGTTCTAAGCGCTTAGTCTGATTCATCAGGCGGAGACGCAGTCATCACGACGCGTCTCCTTTTTTTGAACTCACATGGCTTAAACAAATAATTCACCCCGAGGGGGCCAGCTATGCCGTTACCATCGATCCAGGTAGGCGTTTTTATATTTGTTACGGCGCTTATTGGACTAATCACTTATCTAAAATGCCGTGCAGCACCAAAGTCTGCGGACCACTCGACCAGCGGCGACAACAAGGAGATATTCCTGGCGGGCGGTGGCCTGTCCTGGGTATTTGTCGCCGGTTCCATCACCTTGACCAATCTTAGCACCGACCAATTGGTTGGCATGAACGGCAACCAGATGGCGCTATTGGTATGGTGGGAAATTGCCGCGGTGGCAGGCCTGCTTGTGCTCGCCAAGGTATTCTTACCGTTTTACTACAAATACCAATGCACAACGACCACCGAGCTGCTCGAAAGACGGTATAACGACCACCACATCAGGGCCTTGATTGGCTCGTTATTTTTGTTGGGCAATGTGTTTATCTATCTGCCGGTCATGTTATACGGCGGATCGCTGTTTATGAAAACCATGTTCGGTGTCGACCTGCCGATCATGGTGCTCGCCATTGGTTTTGCAGTTGTGGGGGCGGCCTATGCGGTATTGGGAGGGTTGCGCGCGGTTGCAATTTCAGACACCTATAGCGGGGTGCTGCTGTTGGGTTTGGGCCTGCTAGTGGTGTATTTGGCGCTGAACGCTATCAATTTCGATTTTAGTGGGATTCCCCCCGAACGCTTAACGTTGATTGGTGATGCGGATTCCCCTATTCCGTGGACGACCTTGTTCACCGGCATGATCTTTATCCAGACCTATTACTGGAGTACCAACCAAACCATCACGCAGCGAGCGATGGCGTCACCCACGCTAAAAGAGGGGCAAAAGGGGGTCTACATCGCGGCCCTCATCCGGCTGATTATTGTGCCGCCTATGATCGTAGTTCCCGGCATTGTTTCTTACAAATTATATGGCGATATCGGCGACGATGCCTATGGGCGCATTGTCGGCGACCTGTTGCCGGTATGGCTGTCCGGCGCGTTCGCAGCGGCCATTGCCGCCGCGGTGCTGACCAGTTTTAACAGTGTGCTGAATTCATCCACCGCGCTCTATGTGTTGGACATTCACGAAAAATACATTGGCAAAACGCCCAACGTGCCGCGCCTGAATGCATTTATCACGGTGGTTTTCGTCGTTATTGCCCTGCTTTTAGTGCCGGTATACAGCGGTACCGTGAGCATTATCAATCTGCTACAGCAGTTGAACGGCTTGCTCAGCATGCCCATTTTGTCTTGCTTTATCGTCGGCTTGATGTTTAAAAATGTCGATCATCGGGCGGCCATTATTGCGGTTCTTTCCGGCGTCTGCTTATACGCGGTCTTCTCCTTTGTGTGGACGCCTCTGCACTATATTCACATGATGTTTATTACGCTGTTGTGCTGTATTGCCATCGCATTGCTGGTCAACAGGTTTGTGTTTGGTAAAAAGGCAGTGCT
>JBBKXJ010000260.1:0-43928 GCA_037969395.1 Pseudomonadales bacterium | reverse complement strand
CCGATGGTGATGATGGGTCATGCGCTGCCTTACTACGCGGCCAGGCTTGTCGAACAGGGTTACGTCAAGGCTCAGGATCTTCTGGCCTACATCGTGGATACCGATTTCCAGTTCCCGCTGGCGGCGCAGCGGGTGCTTGAGCGCGAGCGCGGCAAAGTCCAGTTGCGACCCATTGACTTCAAGAATATGGGCCGCGACATCGAGATCCTGCGCGATATCTTCAACGACGCGTGGCTGGGTAACTGGGGCTTTGTGCCGTTCACCGAGGCCGAATTCAAGGCGCTGGGATCGATGCTACGCTGGCTGGTGGACCCGGCTTTTGTGCAGATTGCCGAAGTGGGCGGCGAACCGGTGGCGATGCTTGCCATGCTGCCCAATATCAATGAGGCGATTGCCGGCTTGAACGGCCGCCTGCTGCCGTTCGGCTGGGCCAAATTGCTATGGCGCTTAAAGGTTCGCTATCCACGCAGCGCACGCGTGCCGTTGCTGGGGGTTCGCAAGGAGTTTCACCACCTGCGCCTCGGCCCAACGCTGGCTTTCATGGTGACCGACGCGGTGCGTAAAGCGCTGGTCCGCCGGGGTATAACAGATGTTGAGCTGGGCTGGATTCTGGAAGACAACGACGGCATGCGTAATGTAACCGAAACCATAGGCGGCGTGGCGTACAAGCGCTATCGAATCTATGAAAGGGACTTGTAGCCCTTAACGCTAACGTCAAATATTCCTTCAAATTCGCTCGATCAACATTGCCGTACCCGCGCCCGCCGCCCCGCTGGCTGCCACTACCCCAAGGCTAAGGTCTCGACGCTCCAACTCATCGAGCAACGTACCCGCCATAATGGCACCGGTCGCGCCCAGCGGATGGCCAAGGGCAATAACGCCACCATTGACGTTAAGTTTTTCATCGGGAATATTCAGGTCCAGCTGGCACTTGACCACGGTGGCGGCGAACGCTTCGTGCAGTTCAAACAGGTCTACATCGGCTGCCGTTAAGCCCTGCTGCTTGAGCAGCCTGGCGGTCGCAGCGGCGCAGCCGGAGAGCACCATCAGTGGATCATCGCTGGCATTGGCCGCCGCCAAAATGCGCGCGCGGGGGTTTTTGTCAAGTGTTTGCTTGCATGACTCGTTGCCGATTAGCACTAGCGTGGCAGCATCCGCCATCGCCGGGGAGTTGCCGGCGGTATGTATGTGCAGTATCTCCCGCAACTGAGGATAGCCTTGCAGTTGCGCAGCATCCACTCCCTTTGCACCAAGAGCGGCGAACGAAGGCTGCATTGCCGCCAGCTTCTGCAGCGTCACTTGCGGCCGAATACATTCGTCGGCAGAGACGGTAATACCTTTCACGCTGTTTTCTATTGGAATGATGGAGGTAAACCAGCCATTCTCTCGCGCTCGTGCTGCTTTCTGTTGGCTGGCAAATGCGATGCCGTCGGCCTGCTCGCGGGTCACGTCGTTAAGAGATGCAATTAGATCGGCGCCGCTGCCCATCATTAGCATCTGGCAGCGGGCAGCAACGGCCAGGTCGGAAAATACCGCCGCGTTGTCTGACAGCATGGGCACACGCGACATCATTTCCACCCCGCCGGCGACAGTCATCGCTTCCTGGCCTGCCGCGACTTTCAGTGCCGCCAGATTGATGGCATCAAGCCCCGACGAACAAAAGCGGTTAACGGTTATGCCGGAGACAGAAGCAGACCAGCCGGCGGAAAGCGTAGAAGTTTTGGCGATATTGCCCGCCTGCTCGCCATGCTGGGTCACGCAGCCCAGCACTACATCACCTATCAATGCCGGGTCGAGATTGTTTCTCTTTTCCAGCGCATGGTAAAGAATATCCAGCAGATCGAAAGGGGAGAGGTCGTGCAGTCCTCCGTCCGGTTTTGCCTTGCCTCGGGGTGTGCGGATCGCATCGAAGATATAGACCGGTTTCATGGCCCCACTCCTACAACGAAGCTGACGCAGGTCGTGGTGCTACCGCCCACGTTGAAGGTGATCATGTTTTCGGCTTTCGACAGTTGATAGCCGCCGGCGCGGCCCGATACCTGGCGCGCACAGTCCAGCACCATGCGCACGCCGGTAGCACCCACCGGATGGCCAAGGCCTATCAGCCCACCGCTGGGATTAATCGGAAAGTCACCGTCGCGGGTGATGCGACCCTCTTCCACCGCCTTCCAGCTTTCTCCCGGCGCGGTCAGGCCGCAATGGTCGATGGCCATGTATTCGGTCACGGTGAAGCAATCATGTGTCTCCAACCCGTCGACATCGGTCACGTGCTTATAACCAGCGCGTTGCAGCGCCTCAGTAAGCGTAGTGCTGGCATGCGGGAATAGCAGCGGCAGGCCAGCGCTGAGTTCCAGTTTTCGCTCCAGCAGGATTGGCGCCGAGCGATGGCCCCAGCCTTTGATGCGAGGAATGTCCTCCAGTTTGATGCCCATTTTTGCGGCGTGCTGTTTGGCCCTGGCCTCACTGGCGAGGATAATGCAGGCCGCACCGTCGGTGATCTGGCCGCAATCCTGCTTGCGCACACGGCCTTCAATTACCGGGTTGAGATCGGCATCGCTGCTGAACGCCCCTTCAGGAAACCGCCATTTGCGGCTTTGGGCGCGCTCATTGCTGCGGGCATTACCAAAGTTGATTTCGGCGATGCGGTTGAGGTGGTCGCCGTTGATACCATAGCGCGTGTCGTATTCCCGCGTAATGCGGTCAAACATAAACGGCCAGGGATAATCGCAGTCGGTTGCCTCTTTGCCTTGCCAGGCTGCAGCTCCGAGATATTCAGCGCCAGTTTTACCGTCAACGTTACGCATCAACTCCAGGCCCAATACGCAAGCGATGTCGTAGTGACCGGCTTCGATATCACGCATGGCAGACAGAATGGCAATCGAACCCGACGCGCAGGCGGCTTCGTGGCGGGATGTGGGCAGGGAGGCGAGTTCAGGAAAAACATGACCGAAGAAGCCACCGATCAGCCCCTGGCCGGTAAACAGCTCGGCAGCGAAATTACCCACATGGCCCACTTCAATTTCGGCCGGCTCGATCTCCGCGTTGGCGACCGCTTCGCGCAGCGACTCGGCAAACATATCGAACAGTTCAAAGCCTTCGCGCTGCCAATTGCGGGAAAAATCGGTCTGGCTGCCGCCGAGAATATAAATATCTGTCGTTTTTTTCAAGAAATTCACCACTGAGATTAGACGCCGATGTTCTGCAGCAGGGAACAAGCCCCCCCATTCCATCTGGCGCATCAACGCTAACGCCGACGCCTCAACTTGCGTCGTCGGCAATCATCAATACTTTTATAAATAGACCAAAGTATAAATGAAGGTTAAGCTGGCGGCAAGTGCGTGGCTCTCTCAGCCACTGGTAGCTATCGTATTTTTCTCTTTCACCTTGGGAGCCCGACTACGCAAAGCAGTCAGATCTATTTTTGGCTCGAAACTGTCGGCATCGGCCGCTTCCCACCATTCGGCGTAGGCGGTCTCTTGCGGCGCATCAAGCAGTGCATTTGCCGGTAGAAAGCGGTAAATGCGATCGAAGGCTTTTGAGTCGGTCGAACCTATGCGATGCATCAGATGATGCGGCTGCAGCTTGTCGGGGTTCTGCAAACCGACCGCAGCGATCATATCTGCCAGCGCTTCCAGCGTCTTTTTATGAAATCTGGCGGCGTGTTCGGACTGGTCATCGACTACCAGGCCGCGCTCGCGACCCGGGTCGTTAGTTGTTACACCCGTGGGGCAAGTACCGAGATGACAGCGCTGCGCCTGAATGCAGCCTATAGAAAACATGAATGCACGTGCCGCGTTACACCAGTCTGCGCCTATGGCGAAATTCTTCGCCAACCCCGATGCGGCATAGACCTTGCCGCTTGCGCCAATACGAATACGGTCGCGCAGCCCGGTGCCAACCAACGCATTGCGCACCACTACCAGGCCTTCACTTAGCGGCATACCAACATGGTTAGACAGCTCCAGCGGCGCGGCCCCCGTGCCGCCTTCGCCGCCGTCAACGACAATAAAATCGAGCAGAATATTGGTTTTCAACATGGCTTTCATAATCGCCAGCACCTCATCAACCTGGCCAACACACAGCTTGATGCCTATCGGCTTGCCGCCAGAGAGATCGCGCAGGCGTGCCACAAACTCCAGCATCTCAACCGGTGTTGAGAACGCAGAGTGGCCGCGCGGCGAGAGGCAGTCTTCACCTGCCGGCACTTTGCGAACTCTGGCGATTTCCGGCGTGACTTTTGCACCTGGCAGCAAGCCGCCGTGACCGGGCTTGGCGCCCTGGCTAAGCTTGATCTCGATCATTTTGACCTGCTGGCGGCGGGCACATTCGGCGAACAGGTCGGGATCAAAGTGGCCGTCATCGTCGCGGCAGCCAAAATACCCGGAGCCAATCTCCCACACCAGGTCGCCACCGTGCTTTAAATGATAAGGGCTGATGCCCCCCTCGCCGGTGTCGTGATAAAAGCCGCCCAGCTTAGCGCCCTTGTTCAATGCCTCAATAGCGTGGGCCGACAAAGCGCCGAAACTCATGGCGGAGATATTGAAAATGGAGGCACAGTAAGGCTGTGTACATTGTGGCCCGCCTATGCTGATGCGCGGTGATTTGTCCGGTGCTTCAACCGGGCTGATGGAGTGAGTAAACCAGTAATATTTGTCAGCCGCTGTATCCAGCTCAGTGCCGAATGGGTGTGCGTCGGTGGTGTCGTTTGCGCGGGCAGCCACCAGGCCACGTGCTTCCACGCTGAATGGCATGCCCTCTAGGTCATCCTCGACGATATACGCGCGTAGATAAGGCCGCAGGTCATAGAACAGCCAGCGCATGCGTGCCCCCACGGGAAAATTACGTGTGATTGAATAATTCGTTTGGGTGGCGTCATAAACGCCGAGCAAGACGATGGCGATGCAAGGCAGCACAGCAATCCACCACCAGGGGTTAGAGAGACTTAAAGTGAAAAATAGAATGCCGGCGAGCAGCGCGATTACCGGCACGATAGCGCGCTTTAAACCATCGAGGCTGGCAAAGGTTTTTAAAGTAGATAGAAAACTCACAGTGATTAATTCCTGATATAGGCGATGAAAAAGATAGCAATAAGCTGCTGTCGCTTTTAATTACGAGGCTGCACATGCTCGCGTTGATTGAAGCATTTAGCAGGCGTATGTGTCCATCCGCAGCGCCAGCTGGCAAGTTATGGCGGCTATCGAACTTGCCGGGATGTATATTCGTGATCGTGTGCGGTTGGCAGGCAGGCCCCAAAAATCTTGAGGCGCGGTGCGCGCCGAGCTGGCGCTAACGGTTTACAATAGCCGCATGCTACTCCACGAAATATCAATTGGCGGTCTATTGTTCAGTCCGCTAATCATTTTCATATTGATTAGTGCGCTGCTTACGCTAAGCACCCGCTATATAATCCACAGCCTGGCCCTAACCGGCTGGATATGGCGCGGCGCGTGGTTTGATGTATCGCTGTTCTTTTGTTTTCTGGCGCTAAGCATCGCCATCCTGGGAAGGTAACTGCTGTCCATGCACCAAACAATAAGAGTGTTAACAACTTTGGCATTAGTGGCAGCCGCGATTTACGCCGCCATCTGGGTGTGGAATTACTATCTGTTCTCACCGTGGACACGCGAAGGCCGTATACGCGCGGAAGTGATTACGATCGCGCCGGATGTGTCCGGTTGGGTAACCGACCTGAATGTGCGCGACAATCAGCAGGTACAACAAGGCGACGTGCTGTTCAGCATTGACGACGGTCGCTACCGGGCCGCCATCGCGCAGGCCAGGGCTTATGTCGAACATCAGCGCTACGCCTGGGAGCTGGGTAAGCATCAGTATGAGCGTCGCAAGCAACACAGCGGTGGGCAAACTATCAACTCCGAGGATCTGGAAGCGGCGCGCATCAACGCCGAGCTGACGAAAGCCAATTATCTGCTAGCGCAGACTAAACTGGAAAGTGTAGAAATTGACCTTGAACGCACGCTGGTTAAAGCGCCTGTCGACGGCGCGGTTGTTAATCTGACACTGCGCCGGGGTAATTACGTCGCCCAGGGCGAAGCGGTGCTGTCGTTGGTAGAAAAAGGCTCGTTTTACGCGGTCGGCTACTTCGAAGAGACCAAAATTCCACTCATCCACGTTGGCCAACGCGCCAGAATACGCTTGATAAGCGGCGATCGTGAGCTGCATGGCAGTGTGGTGAGCATCGCCAACGGCATTGCCGATGTTAACGCCACTACCAACACCCAGCTGTTGCCGCAGGTGCAGCCCACCTTCAACTGGGTTAGGTTGGCGCAGCGCATTCCGGTGAATATCGCACTTGACGCTTATTCGGAAAACATCATGCTAAGCACCGGCATGACAGCGACGGTTACCATTGACGACGCCGACGATTCGCCAGCTGAAAAGGAACCCGCCGCAGCCACCAACGCCGCTACAAAATGACCTTACATCCGCTGCTGGCGGTATTATTGACGCCGAACAAACAGGCACTGCAGTTCGCCACTCGCGGCGTAATCACTATGGCAGTGGTGCTGTACCTCGCCTTGTTTATGAACCTCGACAATCCATACTGGGCATTGATCTCTGCTGTATTTTTGCAAATTCGACCCGAAAGCGGCATGGTCATCGAAAAGGGCTTATGCCAGGTGTTTGGCACGTTTGTCGGTGGCGGCGTAGGGGTCGCTATACTGGCATTACTGACGCCTTATCCGACGCTGGCTATCGCCAGTCTGACTATCTGGATAGGTCTCAATGCAGCGGCCGCCGCTCTCGTGAGGCGGCGCAATATTGTTTACGGTTTTGCCATCGCTGCCATCACCGCCACGCTGGTGGTGGCATTGACGATGGCTGATCCGGCGGTCGCCGATAGCCAAAAAGTGTTTCAGATCGCATCCTCTCGCATGAGTGAGATTGCGCTCGGCGCTATTTGCGCAACCGTTATCAGCATGCTGTTGTGGCAGACCCAGGTTAAATATGTATTGATGGCGCACGCTCGGCAGGCTATTGATCAGCTACTGGAATATATGCAACAGGAGCTTGATCCTGATTCCGAGTCGGCGCACCGACACGCCAACGCCGATGCCATTTTGCAAACGGTGAGCGCGTTGAATGACGATAGCAGCGCGGTGGTGTTTGAGGGGCCAGACGGCGCCGGTCGGGCGCGGGCAGCAAGTCTGCTGTGTCAGAAAGTTCTGTCGCTGATGGCCGCCATCCAGATATTGGGCCGACTGCGACGCGACCACCCCGAACTGATCGGCGCTGAATTTGATGCTGTCGTCGAGCATTGCCGCACGGTTTTTGAGCGGCTGCGCGCAGCCACCGCCGAAGAGTCAGTGCAAAATCAGCTGCAGGAGCTGCGCCGCGAGCTACAAACATACACCCTCGATGCTGACGCGATGCGACCAATCCAAATGCGCCTGCTGCAAACGGTGCGCGACCTGGTGGCCGATCTCATTATGGTACATCGAGCCAACCGTGCTATCGAACACAGCGACCGCATGCTGTTAAAAGCGCCCGGACTGCGGCCATATCCTGATTTGCTGCTCGCGGCCATCACTGGCTTACGCACCAGCGTGATTTTTATCATTGGTGCCGGTATATGGATCGGCACCGGCTCGCCGGCTGCCGTTTTACTGATGATCACACCGGTGATTTTTGCCATTATGCTGACCGGCTCACCGGCGCCGTGGGATTTTCTGCAAAAGCTAATGGCCGGCGCGTTGGTCGCAGTTCCCGTTGTTTTGTTCTTCGCGCTGGCATTGCTCGCCCGCGCAACCGGTACTTTTGAGCTGCTGGTGCTGGTTATCGCCACTCCCTTTTTCTTCGGTTTACTGGCGCTGACCAACTTCGACACGCTGCCCTACGGCCTGGGCTTTTGTATTCCCTATGTCATGCTGCTACAACCGGGTAACCAGATGACGTTTGCGGTGGATACGGTGTTAAGCAATGCGCTGTCTATTATCGTCGGCATCAGTATCGTTTATTGGGTGTTTAAGCTGATCAGCACACCCGGCGTAATCGTCATGCAGCGGCGCCTGATTCGCGCCACCGCGCGCGATCTGGAGCGGCTGTGGGACCCGCAGCACGAAGATACCGAGCACTGGTTTAACGCCCGCATGGCAGACCGGCTAATGCAGCTGGTTAGTTACGACCGCGCCCGCTCGGAGGTGCATCGTAACCTTACCGCGCTGGGGCTGACCGGGCTTAACCTTGGCCATGTCTCAATGCGCCTGCTGCGTCAATTAAACAGCGAATGCGATGCGACGCTCGACGCGCTGATAAGAAGCTGGCTGCGAGCGCTGGGAGAGGCGTATCAAAACGCTTCCCGAGGGCAAAAAAGCGATCACTTTCGTCAAGCGAGCGCGCAGCTTTTAGCCGCTTTGCGTAATTCGCAGGCCATTGATCAGGACCGGGTTGAACTTATTGAGGGCTCGGCGGAACGCTTCGCGCTCACTTTTGAACGTATTGCGCGCGATTTTAGCAATGAAGCGGCGAAGGGGGTTGTCGGCGATAATGCTATTTCTTCGGCGTGAGGGGTGACCGTAACTTATAAGGTTTTTCCAGGCCTAATCCCGACATAGCGATTAGTAGTCAACATCCGGATCGCCGACCTGCAGGGCAGAAAGGTCGCCGCTTTCCAATAGTCCAAGTATCATCTTCACGCGCCGGTCCAGAAGCTGCCGTTGCCGCAATTGCGCATCATTGAGGCAGAGCGTGGCAATTCCGACGATAAAAATCAGTATCATCTCCGCTGTTTCCTGGATTGGCACAGTCCCCGAAATCTCATTCGCTGCCTCGGCATGGCGCATATCCTCCAGAATTTCGTCATACACTCTATAGAAAGAGTGACTGTTACTGCTTTCCCGAATGGGATTGTTTGTTCCCTGCCGCCAAAGGGCAACCCGCACTCGCCATTCGTCCAGCGTTCTTTTGGAGTAGGGCAGCAACTCCTTCAGACTGACCTCCGAGGCCGCCAAACCGGAAAAATCACCGACGACGGTCGCTACTCGCTGTAGATAGGTTTTATTGGCCCAGTCATGCGCCGCACCAATAAGTCCAGCCTTGTTGCGAATCGAGTGTTTGCGATTACGGCAAACAGAAAACAACGTCACTACGGATAGGGTGGCACGCATTACACAAAAGACATAAGTCTTTACAGCAAGACAGATGTCTTGTGTGAAAACGTTCTAAAGAGATTAATAAACATCACCAATCAGTCAGGGGTGCGCAATGATGCCAGTCAGTTCGGGTGTACGAGTTGTTTTTGTGTTTGCAGGCG
Organism: Pseudomonadales bacterium; assembly: GCA_037969395.1. Classification (GTDB taxonomy): domain Bacteria; phylum Pseudomonadota; class Gammaproteobacteria; order Pseudomonadales; family JAUIET01; genus JBBKXJ01. The sequence continues at coordinate 34,657 of JBBKXJ010000260.1, read as the reverse complement.
TCGCCTGCTCGGTTTCCGTATCGGGGCAGGAGCCATCAATTTCAAGCGGGGGCCTGGAGAAAGTGGTGGTGACGGCCGAACGGCGCGCTGCGTCGCAGCAAGACATACCAATAGCTATCAGCGCCTTTGATGAGCAAAAGCTGGAAGCACTGGGTGTGATTGAAAGCGGCGATATTGCCGCCTACACGCCCAACCTGCGGATGAATAAAACCCCGGTCAGTCAGAACGCCTACGGCATTAGCATTCGCGGTATTTCGTCTTCATTCCCAGTCGCCATATCGACCTGCAGGCGGCACCGACGCCGGTGGTAACGGTGGGTACGATTCGCGGGCGGCACGCGCAGCAATATTATTCCGGATAAGGTGGATATGTCTGGCACTGTGCGTTACTACCAGCCGCAGCAGCGTGATCGCATCTTTGAACTGATGGAAGGCATGGCAAACGGAATCGTCGAACCTGTTGGGGCTAGCAAACAACTTGATATAAAGCATGGCTACATTCCAGTGGTTAATGACCCGGCGCCGACCGAGCAAGTAAGGCCGCTGCTATCGCGGGCCGCGGGCGGCGCGCTACACGAAGCAGCCATGCGGGTTGGGGTGCGGGCAATGACTGATTTAGCCGCAGGCTTTTTGCTTGAGGCAGGCAGAGATAGTGTGCAATAAGCCCGACATCATTCTCACTTCGGCTCCACCGGCCCCTATGCCGCACGCGGTGGCTTTGACACCATCGCTCAGGCCATGTCGGGAAGCATGTAACTGAGCGGCATGGAGGAAGGGCCAGCCAAGTGGTTCGCACTGTATTGTGATTTTGATACAGCTGCATTAAGCGTCATTGGAACGCTAGCCGTCATTCTGCACAGAATTAAAACCGGCGAGGGTCAAGTGGTTGAACGCAGCTTGCCAGGCACGGCGCTCACCTTCAATAACGCGCCGCAGCTAGACCAGCACACTGAAGAAATATTGTTGGAACTCGGCTACACAGCCGATGACATCAACCGGCTGCGAGACAGTGGAATTGTCTAGCGCACCTTTGCACCGGCGTACGATTCGCGTCTGTAGTCCCGAAACTGGCGTACTATAACGTTACCTGCGGCTGAGTTTTGCCTGGATCGAAAGCGCTACCGCTTACGCCTCACGACAAAACCGCGCAATGCTCGCTGCGGTGTCACGGCTTATATCAGGACAGGCTATGGCAAATATCTCGGTACCATGCACGGTGCCCATCACCTGCCTGCCACGTGCCGGCACGCCAGCGCGTAGCAGCAAGCGGTAGAACTCTATCCCCTCGTCGCGTAGCGGGTCGCATTCATTCACGCTAATTACAGTCGGCGGTAGATCTTTAACATCATCCTCCGTGGCAAACGACGGCCAGGCGAGCGGGTTACGATTGTTCAGCTCGTCAATGCCATACGCCATTGCGGCTCCATTGCTATGCAGGTCCAGCGATATACCGTTGTTTTCGGTAGAGGAGGGAAACCGTTCCTGCGGCCAGCTGCCAGCGATATACGGGCACATAGCGTACAGGCCGCCAACCAGATTGATGTCACCCGCCTGCTTTAGCTTCATCGCCGTGGCGATCGCGAGATTACCGCCGCCGCTTTCTCCGGCGATAATAATATGGTTAGCATCGATTTTGAGATCGCTCGCCTGTGCTGCAAGCCATCTCACACCGGCAACGCAGTCGTTAAGCCCGGCTGGAAACGGTGCAACTTCCGGCGCGGAGGATGGCGTTAGACAGTTGCGAAAATCCACCATCGCCACCGCTACTCCCTGTTGCGCAATAATTTTGCCCCAAGCTTGATATATTCCTGAAAAACACGACATATGCTGCATGCCGCCGCCATGTATGTAGTACACACAGGGTAAAGGCTCAGTCGACTCAGGCCGAATAAACTGCACCTTTATCGTGTTGTCATCCGGCGCGGAGGTGAACTCGTGGGTGGTGATGGTTAGCCCGGTCGACGGCGCAATGTCTTCGCTGTCCATCATCTCTAACATAGCATTCAATTGTTCGTACTGTGCGATCGCCTCAGGAGTGTTGAGCTCATCAAGCAATTGTTGTCGAGTGGCAACGTTCGTTATGCTCATTGTGGGCATAGCGCCCAAAGTTACCTTAATGCGCGGATCTATGCGCGGGTCATCACTAATGTTTGCCATTTATTTTTCCTTCGTTAAGAGGTTAAATTGAGAGTTATCTATCTACTTGTCGCTGACTGGCAACTGGTGTATAGCATTTGCCGTTACGGTGATCGCTGCACATTTCCGCTGGTCGGTTAAGCTCAAAGCACGTCCCTGTCTCATCTAAACTCAAATAAACAGCAGGGGATGATAATGTCGGCTATTCAGCAACGGGTGTCAGTTGAGCGGCGCCGCGACAGAAGAAAACCGTTACAAGCGACGGTAATTTTGCGCCATCCGGCGCTGGGTGAGCTGAAGACGCGCGCTATTGATATGTCAGACGGTGGTTTGTTTGTCGATACTGGTTGCCAATTAGGGCCACCCGTAGGCTCGGTAGTGCAGGTGATGATAACGCGCCTGAGTGGTCCTCTCAACGAATACCCTATCAGTATGGAAGTGATACACCGCCGCGACTCTAGCCTGGGGCTGAAGTTCACTTAAGGTCTGCAACACAGTGTTTTGGTATTTTGGCCTGCAATGCCGGTACCTGATTCATCAATTCAATCACGGTTTCGCAGTTAAGCTCGGCATTATCTTCAATATTTAATTGCATCAACGCACTGCTATGTTGCAAAGGGGTCACCGATTTTATTTTATTCGACCCCAACAACAGCGTTTGCAGCGCGGGGAGATCAGCGAGTGCGCTAATGTCTTGCAGCGCGTTGTTGTTCAGGTTTAACTGCTCAAGCCTGGTGAAGCGTTCAATGCCTTCAATGCGGCGTACATTGCCGTTAGTACAGGCTAATTGCGTGAGCTGCTCAGGTTTGGTAATGGCTTGATCTTCGATGGTTTGCTGCACACAGTTTTGTAGAGCCTTATCGGCCAGGTTAAAATCCATAAACAGTTTGGGTGGTGAATAAACAACCTGTTCATTAACCTTAACGTCGTAATCAGCACACGACGCCAGCGCCAGAAATAAAAAAAACAGAAAAAATCGCATCGTCAGCCTCGTTGCTTTAATCGATTAGCGTTGTTTAGTTGCATAGCGTAAATGCAGGATAGTAACCCGGATACGTAAAAGCATTAAAGCTTTGCTGTTTGCAGTCGCGATATTCGTCGAGCGAGGCTACATTGCGCAGTTGATTGCGCTTGTCGCCCAAACTATACCCGTGTATCTTTGTTGGTCCATTGGCACAAGACAAAACATGAAGGAGCAAGTTAAATGCGCATCATATTGCTGGGAGCGCCCGGTGCTGGTAAAGGTACCCAAGCACAATTTATTACTCAACATTACGGTATTCCGCAAATTTCAACCGGTGACATGTTGCGCGCTGCGGTTAAGGCAGAGAGTCAACTGGGTTTGCAGGTTAAAGCGGTGATGGATTCCGGCGCGCTGGTGTCAGACGACATTATCATTGCGCTGGTGAAAGAACGCATTCAACAGGACGATTGCAAGGCGGGCTTTTTGTTTGACGGTTTTCCACGCACCATTCCTCAAGCCGAAGCGATGCAGCAAGCGGGCGTAACGATCGATAACGTCGTGGAAATTGACGTAGCGGATGAAGACATCGTCCAGCGCCTGGGTGGCCGCCGCGTGCATCCCGGGTCGGGGCGTATTTATCATCTGGTATATAGTCCACCTAAGAATGACGGCGTCGATGACGAAACTGGGGAAGCGCTGGTGCAGCGTGAAGACGACGGGGAATCGACAGTACGCAATCGACTGCGGATTTATCACGACCAAACCAAACCGTTAGTTGAGTTCTATAAAAACCTCTCAGGAGCAGCCGCACCTGCCTACCACAGGGTAGAAGGAATCGGATCACCAGAAGATATTCGCGACGCGATACTTGCACAGCTGGAAAAATGAACCGGTAAGCCACTAAACTCGTAACAAAAATGGGCCCAGTTGGGTCCATTTTTTATAGTCGAAAATCTCTCCTGCAACGCTTGCTTTTGGAGTTGACACTTTCGCCATCCACGGCGGTCCTGCAGGACGTACTGTTGTTCTCCGCAGTAGACAGGGGTGTCGAAAGCGGCGGTACGTACTTTATAAGGCTTACTATGTCGAAACAACGCGCAGTCATTCTCGTCAACCTCGGCACGCCAGAGGCACCTACGGCGTCTGCCGTACGTGATTTTCTCAAACGTTTTCTTGCCGACCCGCGTGTGGTAGAAATTCCGCGCCCGATATGGTGGATCATCTTGCATTGCTTCGTCTTACCCCGACGCTGCAAGCGCGTCGCGGAGTCTTACGCCAGCATCTGGATGGAAGGCGGCTCCCCGTTGCAGGTGATCACCGAGCGCCTGACTGCCAAGCTGCAGCAGCGTTTTGCCGTTGGCGGCAACAGGCAAAGCGGTGGAGCTGAAACAAGGGTTGCCTATGCTATGACGTACAGCAAACCTTTTTTACACCATGTGTTGGATGAGTTTAAGCAGGAAGGCATTGAAGATTTCGTTATTGTACCGCTCTACCCGCAATATTCTGCCACCACCACCGCAGCGATCTACGATCAGCTAGCGGCTTATGTTACCAGGCGTCGTGACTTGCCGAGCCTGTATTGCCAAAAAGACTACCACGACAACCCGCATTATATTGCCGCACTGGCTGAGTCAATAACGCGCTATCGTCGGCAAAACGAGGCCGGCGACTGTTTGCTGTTTTCTTTTCACGGAATACCTAAAGCCAATGTGGTTAAGGGTGACCCGTACGAGCGACAGTGCAATAAAACGGCCCAACTGGTCGCGCAACAGCTGGGGTTGAACGACCCGGATTGGGAAATCAGCTTTCAGTCGCGGTTTGGCTTGGCGGAGTGGTTACAGCCTTACACGGTCGACGTGTTGCAACGCCTTGGCGAGAGCAACACCTCGGTGAACGTTGTATCACCGGCTTTTGCAGCCGATTGTTTAGAAACGCTGGAAGAAATGAATATAGAGAATAGACATATCTACACGCAAGCGGGCGGCACGAAGTTCGAATACATTCCCTGTTTAAACGATGACGATGCGCACGTAGAAACCCTGTTTCAAATTGTCACAGGCGGGCATGAAGATAAATTGTAAGGCGAAGATAAATACTCTTTATCGCCACGACAAGACTGCGCCCCTCCAACAGCGCGAAGTAAAAAACTCAGCGTAACTCGCGCCATAGCTAAATGGTTAGCTAAGTAGTTAGCAAGAACTGTGCTATGTTTTTGTAACATTAAAGAGAATCCCCAATTAGTCAGGAGTAGTAAATGCCCAGAGCGAAGCAGCAGGCTGTAAAGTCGAAAGCAATTAAAAAACCAGCCGACCAAAATAACGAGGTGTCTCCTGCACAAAAAAATGCGCAAGCTGCACTGGAGAAGCTGCAGAAAGAACTAGCGTTACAAACCACTCAGCTGGCAGAAGCGCGAACTAAAGCCAAAGCGGCGCGCGCGACGGCGGCATCTTCCGGTAAAGCCGGTGATAAGAGCGCCGCGAAAAAAGCGGCCGCGGCCGCTACTCGGTTTTCAGGACGCATTACTTCAACGCGAGCCAGAGTTGCTGCAACGAAAGATAGTACAAGCAAGCATCGCAAAGCGTAAGCAGGATATGACAAGCAAAGCCGACGCTGACGCTAAAGTCGCCGTCACCGCCTTCGAAACGAGATGGCGTAAAAAGCGCGCCAAAGTCGATGCGGCAGCATTGAAAACGGCAGAGAAAAAGGCAGCAGCCAAAATCAAAGCGGTCGAGCAGCAAGCGGCAACCAAAGCACGCGCAGCGGAGAAGAAAGCGGCTGCTGCGGAGAAGAAAGCTGCTGCCGCAGTGAAGGGAAACGCCAAGCCGTCAGCCAGGAAGACGGCGCCAGCGCCTAAAGTCGCCAACAAGGCTGCGCAGCGACCGCAGGCGAAAAAACAATAAAGTAAGCAAGCTATTCGCGACTAAAGTCACTCCTACAATAAACTACATGACCTGTGGGAGAGACTTCAGTCGCGAAAGCAATGCAATCAAATTTGCCTGCCGGACTGGCAACAGCTAATTACCTCTTAAGGGAATGGCACTTAGTTAGGGTCAATCGAAGCCGCAGAGGCCTGAATAGAGGGAGAATTTTCGGGACCTTCCCTAGCAGGGACGCTAGGGATAGAGCCTCCAGGGACGGATTCACTCGCCACGTCCGTGTGGCTCGCCCTGCGGGCAGCCTGCGGCTGTGCAAACCGGCTCTCCTGCCGGTTTGTCACGACGTGTCCCGGAAATTTTCACTCTGTTCAGGCCGGTCTAATCGCTTAACTAAGTGCCATTAACCTCTTGAGGGGCTCTCATGTTTTGGCAGAAATGCTAATTGGTTGCCAGCATTATCACGTCAACACTTCAGTTCTCTGGCGTAATTGAAATTCGCAAACGCGGCGCGCTGCGAAGCAAAGTCAACATAACGATAACGCTGCAGCAGTTGCCAACTTTGCACACTGCGTGCGCCACTCGCCAGATGATTTGGCAAATCATGCGCGCAATGCCGGCGCAATAACATCACCAGCGACTGCGCCCGCTCGCCGTCGTGGGCAATGGCGACGTCAGTCTCCCCGGTCTGCAACGCCCGCCAAAGTTTTGCTACTACGTCGATTGGCAGCAACGGGCTGTCGCACGGGCACGTGAACACAAGCGACGCCTGGCAAGCCGGCAAGCCAGCCTGTATGCCCGCAAGAGGACCCTGGAAATCCGCTAGCTGGTCTTGAACTACCGGGTAGCCGTAGCGTTGATAAGCAGCTAAATTTCTGTTGCAACTCAACACAATATCATCGACCTGCGGTTCTACCCGCGCGATACAGTGTTGCACCAGAGTGCGGCCGCGCCATTGCAGTAAGCCTTTGTCGCGATTTTGCATGCGTTGGCCGCGACCACCGGCTAGCACAATGGCACTGATTTTTTCGCTAGGCATGTTACGTCGTTAGCAATCACTGGTTCAGAAAGGCGTTTAGTCGCGCAATGTTATACTGTTTTGCCCAGTTAAACTCTCACGTTGAGCAACATCGATGCCGGCCGCAATACTCGCCTTTGATACTACCCTCGATGCCTGCTCGGTGGCGCTAAGCAATGGCATTGACACAATAAGTGAGCAACGCTGCGAGCCGCGCGCTCACGCGCGAATTCTACTGCCCATGATTGACAGTGTACTTGCTCGTGCCGCGTTGCGGCTGGTCGATCTGGATGCCATCGCTTTCGCACAGGGCCCCGGTTCATTTACCGGCGTGCGTATGGCAGCCAGCGTGGCACAGGGCCTGGCGTTCGGCGCCCAACTGCCCGTTATCCCAATTTCTTCGCTGGCTATAATGGCGCAAGCGCGTGTTGTGACGGCCACCGAGCAGCTTATTGTGCCAGTTATCGACGCGCGTATGGGAGAGGTGTACGCCGGCTTTTATGCTGCACACAATATGCTGATGGTAGCCCAACACGTTGATGCACTGCTGACGCCAGCGGCGCTCCCTGAGCTATTGACGGAGCAGTTTCCCGGTCGAGCAATACAGGCGATCGGCAATGGCTGGCCGTTATTGAACTGTGATGGTTTAAATATTGAGTACTACGATCCGGCCGCAACAACGGCAGCCGAACATATGCTGGCACTGGCTGCGCACGCCTGGCAAAGCGGAGCAGCATTACCGGCCGAACAGGCTATGCCGGTTTACCTGCGCGGCAGCTCGGCATGGCGAAAAATGAATGCACCGGCGGGATAAGGAACGGTCACGAAATAACATGCCGTTCTTGCTTGTCTTTTCGCCCGTCTTCTTCGTCCCCTCGAGGGCCTACTTTTGGTGCGCTAACAGTTACATGGTTCGAGTATGCGCCTGTTACCACGCCTTGAAGACGAACAACCCTTTAAGAAAAACAATAGCGGCGCAATATCGACAAGTTATTTCGATGTCATTCCTAAGCGGTAATTGATTAAATAGCCCGCCCATTTATAATGGCTGCTATGCGAATACCTAATCGAGCGCCGCAGCAGCGACCAACACAGAGCTTTAAACTCAGGCGCCGCGCCCGCGACAGTCAGCCTGCGGTGCAAGGGATTATCATCAATGCGCCCAGCAACATGCCCACCGGTGTACAGCAGTATTTAGCCTTGCAAGACAAACACAACGTGAAATCACGCAATCTTGCTAACTATATCGATACCTGGGTATAGAGATTTCGAGTAACCTTCTCGCAATTTCGCTCCGCATTCATTCCCCACAATTAAAATGTAGCGCTTCCATGACAACAGCCAAACCTCTCGATATCGCCTTCATCGGTCTGGGTGTCATGGGCTCACCCATGGCCGGGCATCTGACTACGGCGGGGCATAGACTAACCGTCTACAACCGCAGCGCTGAGAAAACCGCGAAATGGTTAGCCAGCTATGCAGGGCAGGATGCCAGCACGCCTTCGCAAGCCGCTGCCGGTGCCGATGTTGTGATCACCTGCGTTGGTAACGACGATGATCTGCGCACCGTTACCATAGGAAATGAAGGCGTTTTTACCACGCTTAAAAAAGGCGCCATATTTATTGACCACACTACCACGTCGGCCAGCCTCGCTCGGGAGCTGGCCGCCGCGGCTGCGGGTTCGACTTTTGATTTTTTAGACGCGCCGGTATCGGGTGGCCAGGCCGGTGCAGAAAATGCAAAGCTCACCATAATGGTAGGCGGTGAGCAGCAAGCGTTCGCGCGAGTCGAAGCAGTGCTGAGTTGTTATGCGCATAAAATGCAGCTGATGGGCCCGGCTGGCAGCGGCCAGCTGACTAAAATGGTTAATCAAATTTGCATCGCGGGCCTGCTGCAAAGCCTGGCGGAGGGCATTAACTTCGCGCAGCTGGCCGGTCTGGATGTTGCCACGGTTATCGATGTGATCTCCAGGGGCGCAGCGCAGTCGTGGCAGATGGACAACCGTTGGCAAACGATGCTGGACGAGCATTACGAGCACGGTTTTGCGGTCGACTGGATGCGTAAAGACCTCGGCATCGTATTCGACGAAGCGGCGCGCATCGATGCAGACGTACCCGTCACCAACCTGGTTGATCAGTTTTATGCCGACCTGCAAAGCGCCGGTGGCGGACGCTGGGACACTTCAAGTTTACTCGCGCGTTTGCAGGCCAACAAAAAAAGCGACAACTGAAGAATTAGTTACCGCACGCCAAAATCACGCCACTTAATTGAGATTACCGCCCTTGGATAACAGCGAATTTAACGCCGGCTTGATGGATTTTATCCAGCAATCACCCACGCCATTTCATGCGGTCGCCAGCATGGCCAGCGCGCTGCGGGGCGGCGGCTTTCAACAATTGTATGAGACAGACGAATGGCAGTTAACGCCGGGCGAGCACTATTTTCTCACCCGCAACGGCTCATCGCTGATCGCCTTCGTGATGGGTGAGCAGGATATCGCAACCGACGGCCTGCGTATGGTTGGCGCACATACCGACAGCCCCTGTCTTAAGGTCAAACCCCTGGCCGATGTAAAACGGTTTGGCTATTATCAATTAGGCGTTGAGGTGTACGGCGGTGCATTGTTAAACCCCTGGTTTGACCGCGACCTGTCGCTGGCCGGCCGGGTGAGTTTCGTTAACGACAAACAAGAGTTGCACAGTTGCCTGGTAGATTTTGAGCGGCCTATCGCAGTAGTACCCAGCCTCGCCATCCACCTCGACCGCGAAGCGAATAGCGAGCGCACTATCAATCGGCAGGAGCACATTCCCCCCGTGCTTGCCGTGGTTGATGAAGACGATAGCGTGAACCTGCATGCGCTGTTAACGCAGCAAATTAATTCAACCCATAAAAAATTGCGCATCAGCAAGCTGCTCGATTTTGAGCTGTGCTTCTACGATACGCAGCCGCCGGCTTTGACTGGCCTGCATCGGGACTTTATTAGTGCTGCCCGGCTCGACAACCTGCTGAGCTGCTACGTTGGCATGCAAAGTCTGCTCGAAGCCCCCACCGAGCGCACCAGTTTGCTGGTTTGCAACGACCATGAGGAGGTCGGCAGTACGTCGACCAGCGGCGCCAATGGACCGATGCTGAAAGATGTGGTCTCGCGCATCTGTGGCGAGCCGCAGCAAATGATACGGGCAGTGCAAAACTCGCTGTTCGTGTCGGCCGACAATGCGCATGGCATTCACCCCAACTATGCCGACAAACACGAAATGAACCACGGCCCGATATTGAACAAAGGTCCGGTGATCAAGGTTAACAGTAACCAGCGTTACGCCACTAACAGCGAAACCGCAGCGCTGCTGAAAAACATCGCCGCGCGGGTAAACGTGCCGCTGCAAAGTTTTGTTATCCGAAGCGATATGGGCTGCGGTTCGACTATCGGCCCGATTACCGCAAGCGAATTAGGGGTACCGACTCTGGATGTTGGCGTACCGACCTTCGCCATGCACTCTATTCGCGAACTAGCCGGCAGTGAGGATGCGTACGCGCTGCATAAAGTGTTAAGCGAATTTATGCGTTCCGACCTGCACATCATATCGGCATCCTGATTTCTACACTGTAAAGCACCCCACCATATGAGCAATCAACGTGTACTAACCGGCATCACCACCACCGGAACCCCGCATCTGGGCAACTACGTAGGCGCGATTGCGCCGGCGATCGCGGCCAGCAAAAAAACTGACAACGACTCGTTTTATTTTCTGGCAGACTATCATTCTCTGATTAAAAATCACGACCCCGAAAAGCTGCAGCAATCCACCCGGGAAATTGCCGCTACCTGGTTAGCGCTGGGGCTTGATACTGATAAAAACTATTTTTATCGGCAGTCCGATATTCCCGAGATTACCGAGCTTACCTGGCTGCTCACCTGCATGACCGCCAAAGGCTTGATGAACCGTTCGCACGCATACAAAGCGGCGGTGGCTGACAATGAAGCCAGCGGCGCGCGCGACCCTGATAAGGGCGTTACCATGGGTTTGTTTAGCTACCCCATACTGATGGCGGCCGATATTTTGCTGTTTAACGCGCATAAAATCCCGGTTGGCAAGGACCAGATTCAGCACGTGGAAATGGCGCGCTATATCGCCGGCCGCTTCAATCATCACTACGGTGAGCAGTTTGTATTACCCGAAGCAGTGGTGTCTGACGACGTTGCGGTGTTAAGCGGCCTCGACGGTCGCAAGATGAGCAAAAGCTACAACAACACCATTCCACTGTTTGCGCCGTCGAAAAAGCTGCGCAAACTGGTGATGAAGATAAAGACTAATTCGTTGGAACCCGGTGAACCGAAAGACCCTGACGACAGCGTACTGTTTGAAATATACAGGGCCTTCGCTACAGTGGAAGAGACCGAAGCCGTGCGCCAGCATTACGCTGCCGGCATTGCCTGGGGTGAGATGAAACAGATGCTATTTGAATACCTGGACGCTCACTTGAGCGAGCCGCGCCAGCGCTATGAACAGTTAATGGCCGACGGCCCGTTTATTGAAAAAACCCTGCAGCAAGGTGCCGAAAAAACGCGTGAAAAGAGTCGGGCGTTTTTGCATGAGTTAAGAATGGCGGTGGGCATAAAGCCAATTAGTTAATGATCCGGACTATTCGCGCCTAAAGTCGCTATCACAATCCGCGCAATCAATTGTGGGAGCGATCATAATCGCGAATCGGCCAATGGAACTGACTAATGCCGATAGCATCTAATTGGCAGTGAATTTCGTCTATGAGTATTTCTACATGCCGTATATAAAGTCATTATTGTTGATCGTGGCTGCTGCACTGCTGGGGGCTTGCGCATCATCGCCGACTATTTTTAACCAGCCTATGCCGAATGCGCCTGATTTGAAACAGGTCAACCAGGACATAGATAAGTACAAAGGCAGCCGCGTACGTTGGGGTGGAGTTATTGCGTCACTCAAAAATCAGCAGGACGAAACCTGGATTGAACTGGTGCAGTATCGACTCGACCGTCGCGGTCGTCCCATAGACGGCGACTCGCATGGGCGATTTTTCGTAAAAATCGCTGGTTTTCTGGAGCCGAGAGAATACGCGATAGGGCGTGAAATGACGGTGGTGGGGGAAGTCACGCAAACCATCACGCAGAAAATTGGCACGCATAACTACGTGTATCCGGTAGTTGCGGTCAACGGTGGTGAGTTTATGCTGTGGAATCAGCTGAATGCATATCGCGACTCTTACCCTTACTCGGCTCGTTTTTACGATCCCTTTTATGATCCGTTTTACGGCCCCAACTTTTTCTTCTACCCGTACTTTAACTACGACTTTTCATACGGCTACCCGCGGCGCTATTTCCGCACCCCACGATACGTCTACTAGCAACCTATTCCAGATTGGTTTGAGGGGGGGATGGCGCTGATGCTGATCCGTGCTATAGATTTACGACCGGGATCAAATTGCTGGCGTGCACCTCCCTGCGACCGAGCTGTAACAGTATCGCATAGCCTGCCGTCAGCAGCGCCAGCATGGCCGCTATCCACAGCAGAGACGTTTGTGGGTGCAGGCTGAACGTGCCGGCCTGAAAGCATATAACCGCCGCACAATAGGCGATTAACGTATTCCAGCTGGCCGAGAAAAACGCCCAAAAGCCGCCCATTTCTTTATAGATGACCCCCAGCGTCGCTACGCACGGCATGTACAGCAGCACAAACAGAATATAGGAGAAGGCTGCCACCGGCCCGGCAAACAGTGTGGCCATTAGCGTCAGGGTGTCGACGCGAACGTCTTGTGCCGCAGCCGCGGTGGATTGGTCGGTCAAATCGCCGGCCGCGTTAACGCCCAGTGGATCGCCCCATAAATTGCCTAACCCCTGCAAGTTGTCCGGTATGGTGCGCGCGCCGGCAACTAATTGATCCCACAGGCTGGTTGTTGATTCGGCCGCAGCGCTGCCGGTAGCCGCCAGGTTGCCGTACAATTCGTCCAGCGTGCCAACCACTACTTCTTTGGCAAAAATTCCACTGAAAATTCCCACCGTCGCGGGCCAGTTGTCTTGTTCTACACCCATCGGTGTGAATATCGGCGTTAGCGTTTTACCTATCACGGACAGTACGGAATTCTCAGTATTCTCGTTGCCATAGCTGCCGTCGGTGCCGATCGAGTTGACGAAATTCAGGACAATCACCACCAGCACAATAGCCTTGCCAGCGCGCATAATAAAACCGCGCAAACGATGCCAGGTATGGATCATCAAACTGCGCAGGGTTGGAATATGATAGTTAGGCAGTTCCATGATAAACGGCGTTATTTCGCGGCTTAACAACTGCCGGCGGATAATAAAGCCCGACAGCACCGCCAGTGCAATGCCGATGATATACAGTCCAAACACGACGTTTTGCGCGTTCTGTTGAAAGAATACGGTGGCAAACAGCACGTACACTGTAAGCCGGGCACCACACGACATAAACGGCGCCATAATCGTGGTCAGCAACCGATCCTGATAGCTGTCGAGGCCGCGGGTGGCCATGATAGAGGGTACGTTGCAGCCGAAGCCGACGATCAACGGTACAAACGACTTACCGGGCAGGCCCACCACGCGCATCAGGCGGTCTAGTACAAACGCCGAGCGCGCCATATAGCCTGAATCTTCGAGAAAGGTCTGAAACAGAAACAGCGTGCCTATCACCGGTATAAAGCTCATTACCAGCTGCATGCCCCCGCCAGCGCCGTCGGCAAGCAGCGCGATCAGCCAGCCGGGTAGCCCGATTGCAGTAAACAGTCTGGTAGGCGCGTCAACGAAGGCGACGTGGCCAACGGTGTCGAAAAAATCCGTGAATACGCCGCCGAAATTAATCGTGAGCATAAACATCAGGTACATCACCCCGAGAAACAGCGGGAAGGCCAGCCAACGATTCAGAAAAATCGCGTCGAGGGTGTCGGTTATAGTGCGCTTGTTACGCTGCTCGCAGTGTACGACTTGATCGCACACTTGATTAATCCATCGGTAGCGCGCGGCGATCAACTCATCGCTCAGGGCGGCGCCATGTAAGCCTGCCGTTGCGACAACAATTTTTCGTATTTCGTGGCCGATGTCAGCCGGCAGGTGCTCCAGCAGAGCGGCGTCGTTTTCCAGTATGCCGGTCGCCCATAACCTGCTGCCGAACTGGTCGTTTTGGCGAGCAGCCGCCAATATATTTGTAATGGCGGTTTCCAGCGGATCGCCCAAATGCAGCTGCTTACTGGTGGGTTGCGGATTATCTAGCTGAGTCGCTATCACTTCCTGCAGCTCGCCCAAGCCGCCGGCACGGCTCGCGACAACAGGTATCACCGGGCAGCCCAGCGCCTTGGCCAGCTTGGCTGGGTCGATATGAATTCCCTGGTCTTCGGCAACGTCGGTCATATTCAGGGCAACGACCATTTGCACCTGAGCGTCGAGCAGCTGGGTGGTCAAATACAGGCTGCGTTCAAGACTGGAGGCATCGACGATGTTAACTACCAAATCGGCCGAGCGTGCAAGCACAAATTTTTGTGCGATTTGCTGGTCCATGGAGTCATCGGTGTGCGCCAATTGCAGTGCATAGGTGCCGGGTAAATCCACCACCTCGTAGCGCTGCTGCGCGTGCTTGTAATGGCCGGTTTTTTGCTCCACGGTCACGCCTGGCCAATTGCCCACGTGCTGATGCGTGCCGGTCAAGGCATTAAATAAAGTGGTCTTGCCGCAGTTGGGATTACCGACCAGCGCGATGCTGCGTTTCTGCGAAGGCTTTGCTGTCATAGTTTCTTTATAATCACAGTTTCTCTACGACAATTCCGGCTGCTTCTGCACGTCGCAGACTAAGCCGAAAACCGCGCACAATAATTTCAACCGGGTCACCCAGCGGCGCGATGTGGGCGAGCAGAATTTCAGTACCGGGGGTGAGCCCCAGACTCAGCAAACGGTTGCGGTAGGCGTCTGCCAGCCCGTCGAAGCCGCTGATGCGAGCGCGATCACCGCGAATTAGGATGTCGAAGTTCATAGCCGAATTGAACACTACTCATTTTAAATGCTAATAGATGGACATAATGATAATCATTCGCGTTCTATTATAATGCGGTTTGGCAGCGATTGATAGCATACAATGCGCTAGTTTTTGATATGACTATAATTCTTCAAAAAGTTTTTAACATATTGAAATATATAAAAATAGACGATTATTTGAGTTGCGCTAGAAGTCGTGTTGACACTAGCGAGAGCTAATTTACCCGAACTGCAGGCAGTGCGGTATCTGACTGATTCCAGGGTAATTACGTTATTGCGGCGCAGGCCTGTCTGCCAGGGTCTGGTATGCCTGCAACGTTTTCAATAAGGCTACATAGCGCTGAAAAATGCCGCTTTTCAGTGTATCGCGACGTGAGGGGAGCTGGCGTAGCGCGTTCGGATCGCTACTAGCGAAGCATGCGCCCTACGACACCATCATTTCGAAACGCATGATACGCCGCACCGCTAACGTGTACAGATAGCAACGCCAGCAAGGCCCAGCATGTCCAAAGATGAATGTCGGAATAGAAGATGTTCAGCCGTTCGTCCTCATAGCCCCAGTTTGGCAGTTCCAAAACCCACCATAGAGTCGTGCCCCAACCACTGTAAGCTGAGGAAAGGTAGCCGCTGCCACAGCAGGTAAGAATAAGGACGTAAAGGAGAACGTGGTCTGCGACCGCCAGCCAGCGTAGCCACGGCTGGTCAGCGGTGGAGGCGGCCTGCGCCGGTCGGTATCGTAATCGTAGGTACAGTAATATAGCCAGCACGAATACGATAGTGATCCCTAAATTTTTGTGCAGTTGAAACGGCAATACACGGTATTTGAAATCTGCAGACGGGAAGGGCAGCGCCAGCATCCACCAACTCGAAATGAACAAAAAGAAAATCGTCACGGCCATCAACCAGTGCATGATGATTGCCGTGCTACTGAATCCTTGTCGTTGCATGCTGGACTTCGCCTTATTGCTGCTTTCGACCGTCAACTGTGTACGGGTTGCCGATGATCGCCCGTAATGGCACTACGAAGGCCGGCGACGGCGCCGGCCGTCATGACTAGATGAATAAAGAACCAGAGCAGGGAATTCCAGAGATATGTCGCTCTCAGTAATGGTCCGGTATTGATCGCCGCCGCGAAGCCCGCGGCATCGATGGCGAGCAACCCGGCAAAGGTGATCACCGCGAGATGCGGCGCCCAACTTCGATATTGAACGAGCGCCGCCCCGATAAATACAGAGCCGAAAGCGACCAGCGCGCCCAGCGTAGAGAGGCCCATTTGAAAGCCCCGGAACCAGTCGGGTCTTGAGGCAATCATGATTCTGACTTTCGCCACCATTAACTCGCATTCAGCGCTGGAAACCCCCTCCTCTACGAGCTCATCTTCAGGGCACCTCGGCGCTATGCCCTGCACTGCTGCGGTATCCGGGGCAATCACTTTCTGCGTCAACCATTCATTGCTGTGTGCTGCAGTTTGCAAGATGCCGAATATCACGGCGACAACCCCTAACCAACTGGCCCAACCCGGCCCTGACGAGTTTGCAGTTGCTGTTGACATAGACACCCCTTTGGTCGCAGGTCGCACCAGGAAGCCGAGGAGATGGCGAGCTTGGGTTTAGCCTGACAAGCTGCTTACAGCACCCCAGCCGCTTTGGCAGTGTGCGCAGCAATGATATCCATCAGCGCCGGCGACAGGCAATCATAAGCTGGCAGTTTCAGCTCGCTTAAGCGCGCGCGTACCTCATCCATCTGCTCCGGCCTGGTGCCGGATTCGATGATCGAGGAGACAAACGCGGCGAATTCAGCACCGGACCAACCCTTGTCAGCCGACAACTCGGTGTGAATAAAATCCAGACCGTGAAACGGGTGCCCGGTATTCTCGATACGACCGTACATGTGCACGCCACAGTCACGGCAGGCATACCGCTGGATTGTTGCCGACGGGTCGACAACAGCCAACTTATCGGCATTGGCGCTGACCGTGACGCTATCGCGGGGCACAACGGCAACCTGTGAAAATAGCGCGTCGTCGGGTTTCCAGCATTTGGTGCAACCGCACACATGGTTGTGCGCGCTTTGGCTTGATACAGAAACCGTTACCGTTTGGTCACTGCAGTGACAGCTCAGGGTTCCGCCGCTGAAACCTTCGCTACCCGACTGCACTCCATTGTCAACCTGAGGGTGAATGGAAATTGTCATGGCCGCTTTACTCCTCTCTGATTTTCTGATTTATAGAAAGAACTCGATTTACCACCTCACTTAGCATGCGCCTATGCTCCTGCTAAGTGCAACCCTTGTCTCTGCGATATTTAATCTGTAATTGCCCGTGCACTGTTTCTGGTTTTGTCCATGCCGATAATGCCGGATTTGCCTTTGAGTTGTATCAGTCTGGTGGTGTCTATATCGGCATTGGTTAAATTCAACCCGTCAACGGTCGAACCGGAAAAGTCCGCACCGCCGAGTTTAGCATCGGATAGATTGGTGTTATTCAGCTGTGCTCCGATGAACTTCGCGAATTCCGCATTGGCGTGAGCCATATTAGCGCCATCGAAATTAGCACCAGTCGCGTCAACGGACCGCATCACGGTGCCCGTGAAACCCATGGACTGATTTTTCATATCGGCAGACATGTCAGCGTCGCAAAAACTGGCCTCGCGTAAATCCGAGTCACTCATATTCGCCGTGATACGCGCCTTGTCGAACGTTGCATTTTTGAGGTTAGCGCGCTGTACCTGAGCCGTGAATAAACGCGCACTCGTTAGATCGGCACCTTCCAGATTCGCACCGATCAACCAGGCCGAGTCGAGATTTGCGTTGCGCAAATTGGCGCCCGCAAGGTTGGTGTTGTTGAGCCGGGTCCAGCGCAGATCCGCCCCCTTAAAATTCACACCGCTTAAGTCGAGACCGGAAAGACGCTTGTCACTTAAATCGACGGGCCTGGTCTCCGCATGGTTCAGTATCTCCAGTACCTCGGCGCGGGTCATTTCTGCTTCGGCCATGTTGGGGCTGTCAAGATCAACCAGGTCGAGCAGGTTTTGTCCCCAGGCCGTGGTCGGCGAAAGCACGACTATTGCCAACACAAAACTTGTTAGGGTTCGTAGGTTCATAATATTACCTTTTGATTATATTGAATATTTAGTGCCTGAAATACTCCTGCGCTCGCGTGTTGAAGGTTTTGTATCGCCGGGCATCAATTCGCTCAAGTCTATGGTGTGTGAATTCTTTACACAAAAGAACATCTCCTTGTCAAGAGAATAGCTAGGGAGTAGTATCGATCGAAAGCGGTACCCATCTAATAGAAATATCTGAGAGTGTGTGCTATGCGAAAAATAATTTTTATATCAAAAGTCACCGTTGTAGCAGTAGCAACTGTTCTATTTTCCTCAAGTTTGCTGGCAAATACCGAGCTCCTCAAGATGCAGGATGACCCTAACCAATGGGTCATGTGGGGCGGTAATTACGCCGGTACTCGTTACAGCGAACTGAAACAGATCAACGCCGGCAACGCCGCCGATTTACAAGTTGCCTGGACGATGTCAACCGGCGTGTTACGGGGGCATGAAGGTGGTCCGCTGGTGATTGGCGACACCATGTACATTCAAACGCCGTTTCCCAACAAGGTATTCGCCATTAGCCTGAAAGACCAGGGATTGAAATGGCGGTATGAACCGAAGCAGGACCCTTCGGTTATCCCGGTTATGTGTTGCGACACGGTCAACCGCGGCCTGGCTTACGGCGATGGCAAAATCTTCATGCTGCAAGCCGATGCGACACTGATCGCTTTGGACGCGGCCACCGGCAAGCTTGCCTGGTCAGTGAAAAACGGCGACCCCAAAAAAGGGGCAACCGGCACCAGCGCTCCGCTGGTTGTGAAAGACAAGGTAATTGCTGGCGTCAGTGGTGGTGAGTACGGCGTGCGCGGCCACTTAACCGCCTATGACACCAAAACCGGCAAGCAGGCCTGGCGCGGTTACAGCACCGGCCCGGACGACGAAATGTTGGTCGACCCGGAAAAAACCACGCACATGCTGGAGCCGATTGGCAAGGACACCGGCATCAAGTCATGGAAAGGTGACGAGTGGAAAATCGGTGGCGGTACCACCTGGGGTTGGTACTCCTATGATCCGGAACTCAATCTCGTTTACTACGGTTCCGGCAACCCGGGCACGTGGAATCCCAGCCAACGGCCCGGCGACAACAAATGGTCCATGGCGATCTGGGCGCGCGACGCCGATACGGGTATGACGAAGTGGCTGTATCAAATGACGCCGCATGATGAGTGGGACTACGACGGTGTCAATGAGATGATACTGGTGGACCAGGAGGTGAAGGGCAAAAAGCGCAAAACGCTGGTGCATTTCGACCGCAACGGCTTTGGTTACACCCTCGACCGTGTCACTGGCGAGCTTTTGGTGGCAGAGAAATTTGACCCGGCGGTGAACTGGGCCACGCATGTGGACATGAAAACCGGCCGACCGCAAGTGGTCAGCAAATACAGTACCGACCAAAATGGCGCAGACGTTGACACGCAAGGTGTGTGTCCCGCCGCGCTTGGATCCAAAGACCAGCAGCCGGCCTCCTACTCGCCGCGCACCGGTCTGTTCTATGTGCCGACTAACCATGTGTGTATGAACTACGAGCCTTATGAAGTGGCTTATACAGCGGGTCAACCTTATATCGGTGCCACCTTGACCATGTTCCCGGCGCCGGACAGCCATGGTGGACTGGGTAATTTTATCGCCTGGGATGCGGCCAAGGGGAAGATAGTGTGGTCATTGCCGGAACCGTTCTCGGTCTGGAGTGGAGCGCTGGCAACAGCGGGGGATGTGGTTTTCTACGGCACGCTGGAAGGCTACCTGAAGGCGGTAGACGCCAAATCGGGTAAGGAACTTTACAAGTTTAAAACACCCTCCGGCATTATTGGCAATGTCAATACCTATACGTATGAAGGGAAGCAGTATCTTGCGGTTCTCTCGGGTATAGGTGGCTGGGCAGGAATCGGCATGGCTGCCGGCCTGGAAGGCGATTCCGAAGGGCTTGGCGCCGTCGGTGCGTACCGCAAGCTGAGCGACTACACCCAGCTCGGTGGCACGTTGACAGTCTTTGCGCTACCTGATTCAGTCAGTGGTGATAAAACGGCTAGCAAAGATTAACGGACTGGGGATGGTTAAATATGTTAGCGCATTTGCGGCGGTTCTACTGTGAACCGCCTGCGCCGATTCGGAATTCCTGACGCATGAGAGCCTTTCCTGACCGACACATCGGACTAGCGTGTTGTTACGGCGTGTTGGCGCTGTGCGCGCCGTCCGCCGCTATCGCGAACGATTTTCCCACAATAGATCGCGTACGCTTTGTGCAGGAGTGCATGGCGCTGCGAAACAGCATCAAATACGAAACCCTGTATGCCTGCTCTTGTACGCTGGACAAAATAGCCGCGCAAATAAACTATGACGAATTTGTGGAGGCCGACAGCTACATGCGAATGCGCAATATGCGAGGTGAACGCGGCGGTCTGTTTCGAGACAGCGACGACCACGCGCGCACCGCTCGCAAGCGTTTCCACGATGTCAAAGCGCAGGCCGAGGCCGGTTGTTTTTCGCTGCAATCAAAATCGTCTGTGGACGCGGGAACAGGCAGCCAGGACAATGCGGGCAAAATACAGCAGTAAATAAGTGGTATCTAACAAGATGTATGTATTATTGAAACCGAATAATTGGCTGGTAATTAGCGCGTTGCTATTTAGCAGTGTTTGCCTGTCCTCGGTCGCCGAGGCAGCCGATTCAGCTTCGCCCTACACGGTAAAATGCGCCGCAGGGGGTTCCCCGTGTAAAGTAGACGCTGCTACTTACAAGGGCTGGCGAACCTATCACGCGGTATGCCATACCTGTCACGCCCAGGATGCCGTTGGCAGCACCTTCGCGCCCAGCCTGCTTGAGCGCTTGCAAGGGATGGACAAGGAGAAATTCATGGATGTGGTGCTAAACGGTATGACCGGTCAGGTCGGCGTAATGCCGGGCTGGAAGCAGGACCCGAACGTACTGCCGCGCGTAGATGATCTTTGGAGTTTTCTAAAGGCTCGTTCTGACGCAGCACTCGCCCCCGGTAAACCCGGCAAGCTGCCCTGAACTGGCCGACGCTTTGCCCTGGAGGAAACAACGCGATGCCTTTTTTTCACGCTGTTTTAATGCTGTTGGCCCTCGCTACGGGACCCGCGACGGTACACGGGCAAGAGGCGCTGCCGAATGCCTTGCGTGTGTGCTCGGACCCGAATAACTTACCCTATTCAAACCGTTCGGAACAAGGCTTTGAAAACAGGATCGCGGAGCTCATCGCGGCCGACTTAAAGCTTAAGCTGGAATATACCTGGTTCCCGCAGCGTATGGGGTTTATCCGCAACACATTAAATAATTGGGACGATGAACTGGGGCGCTTTAGCTGCGATCTGGTCATCGGGGTACCGGAAGGTTTCGATATTTCAGATACGACCACACCGTATTATCGCTCCACTTACGCGCTGGCACTGAAAGCGAAGGGCCCGCTGGCGCAGCTCAAAACGGCGGAGGAGCTTGCGCAGCTTCCCGTCGAACAAAAGAAGGCGCTGCGTATCGGCGCGTTTACCCGCTCACCAGCAGTCGATTGGCTGAATAAATTCGATCTTTTTGAAAACACGACGTTTTATCAGATCATGACTGGGGATGCCGACTACTACCCGGGCAAGATAATTGAAGACGAGCTGGTGCCGGGGAATTTGGATGCCGTATTGATGTGGGGTCCGATTGCCGGTTACTTTGCCAGCCGTTATCCCGATGCCGATCTACGTGTTATCCCAATGGAAAATCAACCGGGATTTCGTTTCGATTTTGCAATGGCCATGGGCGTTCGCCGCCGCGAGAATGATTGGAAAAATCGAATTGAAAAAAGTATCGCCGACAATCGCAAGGCTATTCAAACTATTCTTCAGCAATACCAGGTTCCAATTGTAGCGCCACAGGATTCGGCTTTGTCTGCTATTGGCGACAAGAACTGAAGCCTGCAATATTGTGGCGTGTTGCGAGGGGTGACGAATGCCACATCGACGCAAAACTTCGGCTGGCCTCGCCATTGTTCTTCTATCCGTATTTCTCTCCTCCTCTGCAAGCTCCGATCAAAGGCGAATAGTCGAAGAACCTGCTGCCTATCGAACCAGCGACTACCGCAGCGAAGTACCGTTGACGCTGAAGGGCGCCAGGGTGATCGATTCGGCACAGCAACTACAAAAATTCTTGCGACAAAACAAGAATGCGATATTGTTGGATGCGTACCCCGCGCCTCACAAACCAGACAATTTCCCGACCAATGATTTATGGTTGGAACCTGAAAGGAAAACGCTACCCGGTGCTGTCTGGCTAGCTAATACGGGCTTAGGAAATATTCCGAAGGCACTTGAAACACTCCTGAAAACACAGCTAACGCAGCTTACCTCGAACGATAAACAACGTAATGTGATTATATTTTGTGAACCGGCATGCTGGCATTCATGGAACGCGGCAAAGCGCGCTGCATCCTATGGTTACTCCAATATTTACTGGTACCGCCAGGGCGTGACAGGCTGGCAGCAAGCCGGCTTTCCGGTAAGCGTTCAACAACCAGTGCGCCCATGAAACTCCTTGGCCTGGTTTGCTTTGTGCTGGCCAGCATTTCGCATAACCTTAACGCCGAGGACAGCCTGGATTTTGTCGAAGTCGCCGCCGGTGTTTTTGTGTTTCAGGGTGATATCAAGGACATCTTCGCAGCTAAAGAAGGCATGGTTTCCAATGTTACTTTTGTTATTGGCAAGCAGGCGGTAGCCGTGGTCGATACCGGTGCAAGCTATAAACAGGGAAAACGGATACGCGCGGCGATAAGCAAGCAAACTCAGCTACCGATAAAATACGTGATTAACACCCACGTTCATTTAGATCATATTTTTGGCAATCAGGCTTTCGTAGCCGAAGCACCCGAATTCGTCGCGCACAAGAATTTTCAGCAGGAGCTGGCCGCCAAAGGTGCCTACTATCAGTCTAGAATGAAAACCGCAGAGTTTGCCGGTTCCGAAATTGTCGAGGCGACGCGCCTGATCGGCAAAACTGAAACGATCAATTTGGGGGACAGGCCCTTACAATTGACCGCGGTACAACGGGCTCACACCAATCACGATTTGATGGTTTACGATACGAATACCGCAACACTGATTGCGGGTGACCTTGTGTTTGTTGAGCACTGCCCGGTTATCGATGGCAGTTTGTCAGGTTGGCTGGCCGTGTTGGCCGATATACAAAAAATGGATTTTTCCGTGCTGGTCCCCGGGCATGGCCCGGTGCAAAAAGATAAATCGGCACTGACCAAAATGATGCGCTATTTAAGTGATCTGCAGACAGCTGTACGCGTCGCAATTGACGAGCAGATAGACCTCGATACCGCCAGTAATACAGTGTTGCAGGCTGCAGCACCGGAGTGGCGTTTGTTTGACGAATATCACAAACGCAATGTGATTGCCGCCTACACCGAATTGGAATGGGAATAGCATGAAATCAAACAATATGTTGCGGCAAATCAGTCTTACCCTGTGTACCGCCGTACTGCTTGTTTCGGGGTTGCATGCCGGCGACGCTGCTGCGCAACAATCGAAACGAGACAATTGGCCAATTATCAGAGCAAATCTGTTTGCGGCCGATAGGGAAATCTATAGCGATGATACCATCAGCCTGATCACGCCAAAACGGGCAGAAAATGCCGCCATCGTGCCGATCAGCGTTATAGCGAATATCAAGCAAACGACAGACCTGTACATCAGCAAGATCTATTTGGTTGTCGATGAAAACCCTTCGCCTGTGGTCGGTGTTTTCAATCTATCTCCGAACAATGGCCTGGCGAGTCTGTCCACCAGAATCAGAGTTAATGCTTATAGCGATATCAGGGCTATTGCCGAGACCTCCGACGGCAAACTGCATATGGCGGTGAACTTTGTAAAAGCATCGGGCGGCTGCTCGGCGCCGGCGGGCAGTAACAACGAGGAGGCGATAAAACGGCGGGGCAAGATGAAGCTGCGGCAACAGCAACATGGCAACCTGGTGCAGATGCAGTTGCTGATTAGCCACCCCAACTACAGTGGCTTGCAAATCGAGCAGATAAGCCGCCACTGGATACCCGCCGACTATGTCAACCAGATCCAGGTGTCTTTCGATAACGACGCAGTCATTGCGTTTACCGGCGGTATATCCATTAGTGAAAATCCGTCGATCGGTTTCAATTTCAAACCCGAAAAGCAGGGCACGTTGCTGGCAGAGGTAAAAGACTCGCAGGGACGCGAATATTCGCAAAGCTGGCCTCTCGCTGTTCAATAGTTTATGCAAAGTCAGCGACGTGGTAGTCAAATGCGGAGACAAAAATTTATTTTTAGCTACAGGAACTTGCTGTTAACGTTGTTATTGTTCGTACCCCTGGCTCAGGCTGAGGTGCGAATAGCTGTTCTGAATTTCGAACTCAAGGATTTGACCTTAATGCCGGGAACGGCCGCGGAACTGGAACGTACCGCGTCGATTGCGCCATTACTTCGCAGCGAGCTGAAGAAACACTACGGCTACCAGATTATTTCCATTGCTGCCGATATTCAGCAAGCAGCGGACCTTTCCGTCGGCTATCTTTTCGATCATGCCGACGTGGCGGCCGATCTATGCAGGCAGCACGGCGCCGACTGGATCACGGTGGGTCGCTTGCACAAACCAAGCTTTCTCTTCGCTTACTTACAAACACATTTGATTGACTGCAATACTCAAGAGCTCGTCGGCAACTACACCATCGAAGTGAAAGGCGATGCGAAGCAAGTCACTCAAAAAGGCGTTGCCAGGTTGGCAATAGAAATCAATGCGACGTTAGCAACGGTCACAAAATAACTTACCGATTCTTGCTTGTCTTTTGCCCGTCTTCTGCGTTGCGGCAACAGTTACATAGTTCGACTATGCGCCTGTTAGCACGCCTTGAAGACCAACAAAAATCCGGCGCAATAACATCAAGTTATTTCGTTCCCATTGCTTACAATCAGAGTAGCGACCACACGTTAACCTGTTAAGCTTTTGCTTCGGCCGTAGTCGGATCAATTACCGCTTTGACCTCGGCAACGCTGTCCGCTGGAAATCCTCCGGCTTTTGCGTGTTCACGAATCTCCTCCTCATTCGGCGCAATATAGACACAATATATTTTGTCGTCCGTCACAAAGCTGTTTAGCCACTGAATCTGTGGTCCCATCTCACAGAGTACGCCACAAGACTTCTGCGATATACCCAGCAATTCCTCTGCGGTCAGTTTGCCTGCGCCGGGAATATTTCTCTCGATAACATATTTTGGCATTACGTTTCTCCTTCAGGTTTTCTGTGGATTTTGCGGCCATTGCACGACCGCTGGGGCTGCAGTAGCAGCAAATGATTTCTTTTCGGCAACCACGGCCGCCGCGCACTGACGAGGATCGTTGATTATGACAATGCATTCTAGACACTGAATACACTCATCGTAATCGACGACACCGCTTTTCTTAATGGCACCGATTTCACAGCGATGGCGACACATCTGACACGGGGTGCCGCATTCTGACCGCCGCGTTAACCACTCGAAGCGGTGCAGCCGGCCGAGTACGGCCAGCCCCGCACCAAGCGGGCAGAGATAGCGGCAATAGAATTTATGAACAAACAAGCCGACAGCCAGAATCAGCACTGCGTAAACAACAAACGGCCAGTGGCGAACGAAAACGAGGGTTATCGCCGTTTTGAAAGGTTCCACTTCCGCCATTTTTTCTGCGGCCGAGAGCGAATAGAAAGCGGTGCCGACCAGCACCAGCAAAACCACATATTTCAACAACAGCAGTTGCCGGTGCCAGCGGGATGGGATATTGAGCTGCTTGATGCGCAACTTTTTCGCGACCCAGCCAACCATTTCCTGTAGCGCGCCGAACGGACAAAGCCAGCCACAAAATAAACCCCGACCCCAAAGCACAAGGCTGACAACCGTGTAAATCCAGAGGATGAAAATAACGGGGTCAAGCAAAAAGACGCCGATATCGAAGCCTTTGAACGTTTGCAGTAACACGGTAAATATATTGACTACCGACAGTTGACCCTGCGCGTAAAAGCCAATGAACAGCAGAGTAAACAGCAGGAAAGCCCAGCGAAAGCGGTGGAAGAAGCGTGCATTACGGGTGAGAGTGTGTTGTTTTAAGAAAACGACCGTCAAAACTATCAAGCTAACAATCAGCACAGCAATTTCCACCAGCCGGCTCTGCCAAATAGTCAGCCAGACTGGCTGCGGTTTAACGGCGATTTCGGTTTCCTGAATTTCAAATAAATTGGCTGGCAGGGAATAGCTGTCGCTAAAAGTGGCGCTGTCGTTTACCAGATGATTTTTGGCAAGTTCAACGATGAGCTGCAAGTCCATCGCTGCACTCGGGTCGAATCCTGTTTGCGGTCGAATTCGAAACAGGCGCATATTGTCTATAACAGGTACTCCGGCAGCCAGGCTGATAGCGGAGGAGTCGTAAAAGTTCATATCACGGATCGTAATCGGCAGTCCGTTTTGTACCAGACTGATGCGAGCGGGCACCGTGCCGGGTCTGAAATCCTGTCCAATGTATGAGTAAAACCCTTCGGACATAACGGCAATGGCATGCTCCCCAGGTTGCAGGCGCGACAGCAAGCGTTGGTATTCGGCATCTCCGAGCAGGTTGGTGCCGATGCTGGGCGCGTTTAAATACGCATAGTAAAGCTCGATGTGGTCGTCTGTGCCGGTGAGTGCGAGGTTTTCTGCAGGGTAATCCTCCAGCGAAGACCCCAATGCGGTTTCGACCTGTTGCCGGTCAATGCGCCAGGATTTAACTAAACCTTTTTCCAGCAACTGTGACCAGGCAAACGGCTCGAAAAAATCGGCCTTAATACGGGTCGGTGCGCGTTGTGCGAAGTCAGACAGCTTACGCCGCGCCACTTCCAGCGCCGAGGCGAGGATAGTATCGTTGATCACGATCACCGATACCGTTGCCTTGGTAACGCCATCTAAATGTACGGTAGCGTCCGTGTCCCCTGCCTTTTTTCTGGAGCCACCGACGATGATTCGCTTGGCCAGCGATATATTGGCGTACTGATCAAGAAACTCAAGCAGGGGAGGGGCACCGAGACCGTGCAAAAATATGGGCTCATGGTGGTACAGCACGCGCACGCCAGTGACTACACCGTCAGTATTCAGCCCGATCAGGAGATTGATGCGCTCGCCGGAGAATCCGGTCAGGTCTACATGATCGTTGGATTCAAACGCATAGCCGATCAACTCGTTGAGTTGATAGATCGGCCACACCGGGAAGTCTTTTTCCTTTTCGCCAATGACGGTAGCTTTCGGAAATAGCTCTTTTATTAGCACATCGCGCTCAGCATTTGCTGCAACCGTCTGCCAGGAAAACAGCGGTACAAGCAGTGCGAGCAACAGAGCAGGAAGTTTTATTTGCATAATCGAAAAAAAAGCTACAGACAGGCTAAAGCTTATACCCGTTGCTGGCAGGCCAGCAATTGCACCATGCGCAGTGATTGGCTGCTACTTTAGTCGTACAAAGACTGATACTGTTAGGCAGTAGACGGTGTATTCGCCGTGGCGAACAATGGTACTCAATCCACCCCTGTCTCGGCAGGACAATAAATGGCTAGTCTGGAAACTCTCGCTTTCGACAATACCTTTCAGCGCTTGCCCGAGCCATTCTATTGCAGAGTGTTGCCTCAGGCGGTACGTAATCCCTATCTGATTAGCTTCAACCCTCGTGTCGCCGCTCTGATCGATCTCGATTCGGAGCAGGCCCACAACAGTGCGCTAGTCGATTGTTTTTCGGGTAATACCTTGCTACCGGGCAGTCAGCCGATAGCCACTGCGTATGCGGGTCATCAGTTTGGCTCGTATATGCCGCAATTGGGCGATGGGCGTGCACTGTTACTGGGAGAAGTGCGTAGTCGCGCCGGTAATAAGTGGGATCTGGTACTGAAAGGTGCCGGCCCGACGCCGTATGCGCGCATGGGCGACGGTCGCGCAGGGCTGAGTTCCGCAATACGCGAATATCTGGCGGGGGAGGCGCTGGCAGGCCTGGGTATTCCGGGTAGTCGCGCTTTATGCGTGATTGGTAGCGACCAGCCAATATTGCGATCCCGGCCGGAGAGTGCTGCAGTCCTGGCGCGTTTGGCGCCCAGCCATATTCGCTTCGGACATTTTCAATACTGTCGCTATGGGCTGGGGGAATGCGAACTGAAAGTATTGGCAGACTATGTCTTACAGCAACATTTGCCGCATTTACTCGAGCAGCAGCTACCCTATTTAGCGCTGTTTGAATTTATAGTTGAGGCTACCGCCAGGCTGATCGCCGGGTGGATGGCGGCGGGTTTCGTTCACGGCGTGATGAACACCGACAATATGTCTATTTTGGGTTTGACGCTGGATTACGGCCCGTACGCGTTTCTGGAAACTTACGACGCCGATTTTGTCGCTAATCCAGCCGACGAGGCAGGGCGCTATGCGTTTAACCTGCAGCCCTGGACTGGACATCGCAATTTACAACACCTGGCGATTGCCATGCTGCCGCTAGGCGAGCCCGAGGCATTCAAGGCTATCCTTAACCGTTACGCAGCCTGCTACGAGGAAAACTATTGTCAACTGATGTGCGCCAAGCTCGGTGTGGCCAACACGCAGGCAAGCCGGCAGTTGTTAAGCGGGCTGTTGCCATTGATGCAGCAACACGCAGTCGACTATAGCAATTTTTTCCGCCGGCTGTGCGCCTACCAACCGGGAGAGGCCAATTCGCCATTGCATGCCATGTTTGGCGATTGTGTAGCTATCGATGCCTGGCTACGTCATTATCAATGCCTGATTGCACCCATTGACAGCGACTTGCAGTCGGTGCAAAACAGGATGCGCACGGTGAACCCAAAATACATTTTACGAAATCACCTGATAGACGACGCGATCCAACAGACGCAGCAAGGAGATGGCGCCGCAATAGACCAACTGTTAGGAAAACTACATAACCCCCATAAAAAAATGCAAGAGCATGAAGAAGATACCAGCGCTGAAGCAAGGTTCTAGTGTGAATAAACAAAGATGCTTCCTCTCCGTTAAGACAATCATGCAGTGCTGCGCCGTCGCCGCCGGCACGATTATTTTTGCGGCGGATGTGGACGCAGAAGGTGCTGGATTTGATGAGGAAGTAATCGTTGTCGGCACGACCCCTGGCGGTGCGGCAAAAGTGGATGTGAACCACATACCGTTTGCGGTCCAAACAGCCGATGCGGATGCATTCGAGCGGTCACAAAGCCTTGATCTAACCGATTACATGAATGCAAATCTGGGCAGTGTTAATATCAACTCGGCACAGAACAATCCATTACAACCCGACGTACAGTTCCGCGGTTTCACCGCCTCTCCGCTGCTGGGTCTCGCGCAAGGCATTTCTGTTTACCAGAACGGTGCCCGCATCAATGAGCCGCTCGGCGATTCGGTAAACTGGGATCTGCTGCCGGAGTCAGCGATCAACAGCATTAGCTTGATCAGTGGTGCAAATCCACTATTTGGGCTGAATACATTGGGTGGCGCACTGGCTATCGAGATGAAAGATGGTTTCAACTTCGAGGGGCAGCAGGCAGAAATTTATACTGGCTCCTGGAACCGCTTGGTCGGCAATATTGAAAGCGGAGGCAATAACGGCGTCTGGGGATACTACATCAACGTCGACTATTTCGATGAAGATGGCTGGCGGGATCTATCCGAATCCGATGCGCTGAACGGCTATGGCAGCATCAGCTGGCGCGACGGCGACCGGTCTGCAGCGAATTTGTCGGTGCAGGCTGGTGGCAGCGAGCTTATCGGTAATGGTGCTTTACCAATCGGCATGCTTGGCGGCGATCGTAAAGCGGTATTTACCGCCCCCGATATTACCGAAAACGACATGCTTCAATTCGTATTCGATACGAGCCATTTTGTTAATGACAAGGTGCAGGTAGCGGGTACCGCTTTCTATCGCAAAAACGAAACGGATGCTTTCAATGGCGACGGATCTGAATTCCAACAATGCGAATTCTCCGGCGGCGCAGTGGCTCTGTTCGAAGAGTTGGATGATATTGAAGCTGCGCTGGCAGATGAGCTCGGCATCGAGCTCGACGACATTTGTGCAGCGGGTGTTCCTGCGGTCACCAGCTTTGACGATTTGCAGCAATTGATTGACACACGGGCCACGCTGGCTGGAGCCGACCCTGAAGACTTTGAACTCGAGGATATTGTTGACGAGCTTTCCGGCAGCGGCCAAATCAGCGATCAAGCGATTAATAATCAAAGTACGCGCAAACAGGAGAGCTATAGTATCGACGGGCAGGTGACCTTTCTGCAGGATCTGTTAGGTCATGGTAACCGCTTCACGCTAGGGTTTAGCTATTTCAGCGGTGAATCAACGTTCAACTCGATCACAGAACTCGCCGAGCTTGACCCGGTTACCCGCAGTACGGAAGGTCTCGGATTGAACACATTCGTAGACCAGGCGGCCACCAATGTGCGCACGAAAACGGCGACCTCAAGCATTTTCTTTACCGATACCTGGTCCTTAACCAATGCGCTAAGGCTGACATTCGCCGGTCGTTATAATGACACCGATGTCACTTTACGCGATCAATCCCGGCAGCAGCCTGAACTAAATGGCGATCATAATTTCTCGCGCTTCAATCCTTCTGTTGGCGTAACCTTTACGCCGGCACAGCATATGAATTTTTACGCTTCTTACAGTGAATCCAATCGAGCGCCCACCCCCATAGAACTTGCCTGTAATGAGGGTGTGTTCGAACTCGCCCGCGAGTTTGCCATCGAAGACGGCGAAGATCCGGACGCTATCGAGTTTGAGTGCCGCTTGCCGAACGCATTTTTGGCCGATCCGCCGTTGGATGATGTCGTGGCGAAGAGTTATGAGCTAGGCGTGCGTGGTGTTATTAATGCAACGAACTATAGACTCGGGATTTTTCATACAACGAATGAAGACGATGTTCTTTTTCAAACCACCGGACGCTCGACTGGTCTGTTTGCAAACGTTGATGAAACACAACGGCTAGGTTTCGAATCGGCGTTTGCCGGTACCTTTGGAAACCTCAACTGGTTTTTCGCCTACAGCTATATTGAGGCAACTTTTGGGGACGATTTTATGGCGCTCAGCCCGGAGCATAATTTCGCCAATGATGAAGGCGAAATCGCGGTTAAAAATGGTGACCGCATTCCCGGCATACCCGCACATACGCTTAAAGTCGGCGCTGATTACAATTTCGCGGCGGGCTTTAACCTGGGTGGTGAATTAATCTACAACTCCAACCAGGTGCTTAGGGGCGATGAGTCGAACCAGCTGGACACAGTTGATGGCTACTCGCTGGTCAACCTGCGCGCCGCTTACAATGTCAATGAGCGTATTACCGTGTTTGCTCGCGTCACGAATTTGTTCGATAAAAGCTACGAGAATTTTGGACTGCTCGGCGAGAACCCGGGTGAAATCATCGAGCTTCAGGATGACAGACCAATCTTTCTCGGTGTCGGCGCAGAACGAGGGGCTTGGGTCGGTGTTAGAGTCCGCCTTTAGTCGTAAATCGTTTTGAGTGAATCTGCTGGTACTAAAGTACTAAAAAAACAATCATAAGGAGCAATAGGAGAGTGGTCGAAGCTTACTCATAATTTTAAACTACTTTGTGAGGGGCAAAAAAAATGAAATTTGACAAATTGAGTGTGACCTGGGCAATTGCTGCGGCGATGGTGTATTCCATTTCACCGCTGACAACAGCCGAGGAAGAAAGCGAGCCCGAGGCGCCATGGAAAATCTCCGGCTGGATCAACGAAGGCTTAACATATTACGACGATAGCGAGGGCAGCGATGTTGCCCAGCTTTCTGATAACGGCACCACGCTCGGTAGTCGCATTACACTTTCCGGTTCATTCAAGCCGCCGAAAACGAACCTGACTGCCGGTTTTGAAGTGATTGTCGAACCACTCTCCGGCACGCCAAACTTCGCCGGAGGTGGTCAGACCACGCCGTTGCTGTTCGCCAACCAGGATAATCTCGATACTTTTAATGGCGGCGATATTGGCCTTTTGGGCAGCAGTGTCAATGTTGGCGGCCCCTGGGGTAAGTTTACCCTTGGCCTGCAAAGCATGCCTACCGATAACATCGCGGTGCTGGCCGACCCGTCCGTGACGATCTGGTCGGGTATCTCGCCACTGTTTCGCGCCAATGGCTTTTTTATTCGTGGTGTGGACGCCGCTGTCGCTGACACAACAACCTGGGGTTCTTTTGCTCAATGCCTCGGCACGCCTGGTCTGGGTATCGGTATTGACTGCAACGGCATCTACCGTAACGGTGTTCGCTATGATCTGCCTGCGTTGGGTCCCGTTAGCATCGCTATTGGTTACGCCAACGACGACATCTACGATATCGCCATCAAATATGCCGGTGAATTGGGCAGATTGAAAGCTAATTTTAATTTGGGCTACTCGTATAATTCAAACGGCGGCACCAACGTGGGTGCAGACTCGGGAACGGATACCTTTCAGGTGCAAGGCGGTTTGATGGATACCGAGACAGGTCTTTTTGGCGTGATCTCGTATCAATTGGAAGAGGCCAGCGGTGCGACTATAGTAGGTTCGGGCGATGAAACCGATGCCTATTACTTCAAGGGCGGTGTCAAATCTGCCTGGAGCGATATAGGCGATACGGCGCTGTATGTAGAGTACGGTAGCTACAATGATCAATACGGTGCGCTGGAAGGTGTATCTGGTTCTGAACTCCAACGCGTCGGCGTCGTTGCCGAACAATATTTAGGTGCCCGACTGATTATTTATGGCAAGTTGGAACAATACAGTATCGATATAGAAGGCACGACTGCTGCCGTCGCACTGTATAGTGGCGCGGAGGATTTGAGCCTGGGTACATTGGGTGTGACTTATCACTTTTAGAACTATTTGTTAACAGAGAAAATCCCGACTATTGAGTAAAAGGGGCCTCTCTGGAGGCCCTTTTTCTATGCAAATCGCAGGCAATATTCTGAGACCCGCCTCGGTAACTATTTATCAATGACTGTGGTAATGTCAATCTTTGACATTCCACAACAAAGCTTTTAAGATTCGATTATCGTAAACAACAGGGGCTTTGCCGTGGGCACCAATGTATCACTAACGCCGGAAACCGAAGCATACGCAAAAAGCCTGGTGGCGAGCGGCTTCTATAACTCGATTAGTGAAGTAGTGCGCGAGTCATTGCGGCTGCACCGCAAACTTGAAAATCTCTATTTGCAGGAATTACACCAAGAATTAAGTCTTGCCGCAGATCAAATTGACAACAAGCAGACTGAATCGCACGATATGCAAGACATCATAGACCGCGTGGACGCAAAGAGGGCAGGGCGCAAATAATTGTGGCGAAAAAGCTCAAAGTTCGTCGCACGCTAATTGCGAGCGCTAAACTTGAAGAACTGTACGATTATTCCTGTGAGCAGTGGGGCACGGCCGTCGCCAGAAAATATCTACAAGATATTGAAACTGCGATACAGCAAGCCGCGATTGACCGGGGCGGTTTAAAACGCAATCCGCAATTCAGTACTCGTTTTAACTACTCACCTGTCAGGCGTCACCTGATTTTTTTTGATGTAAAGCAAGACACTCTTTTTGTTGCTACGGTTTTCCACGGGTCGATGGATATCAAGAGCCGTTTGGCCGCGGAGATGGCCGATATTCAGAGCGACATCTTTACTGTCACAGAGGGAGAGAAGAGGTAGCACATCTCCAGTGGTAAGCTGTCTCGACCCTATTTTTCGAGACCTGCTTTTTAAGATGGAGCTACCTTGATGCTCCTGTTAAAACTACTATGTAGTCCTTAGCCTCAAGGTTGCCATTCTTTTGCGCTTTTCTGAGCCAGTGAAGAGCACGCGTCTTATCAGCATCGGTCAACTGCTTAAGGCCCTTCCCATGCGCCGTAGCTAACATCACACCGTAAGCAAACTGGCCATCTGGACTACCATTATCAGCTGATTTTTTTAGCCAATAAGCCGCCTGGTCGATATCCCTGTCGATAACTATCCCGCTTTCATACGCCATACCCAGTTCATACTGTGCGCGCCTATCGCCAAGCTTGGCAGCGCGTTTAACATAGGAGAGGGCGCGTCGCTGATCTTCTGTTACGCCTTGCCCTTGTTGGAATAAATTAGCCAAATTTATTAATGCCGTTGTATTGCCGCTATCTCCCAGTCTCTCCCAAATCTCGTAGGCTGTGGCATAGTTTCCCGACTTATAAGCGGCATAAGCCTCCAGGTTGGATACTGCATCTCTCGATCTATCCTGTGCTTGAACAGGAGCAATGATCAGCGCGCAAAGCAGTACAATATTTGCAACAATCGAAATCATTCAAAGTTCATCCAGCAGTTGTTTTCGTTTCTCGGTGTATTCCTCATCTGTAATCAGCCCCTTTTCTTTTAATTGCTGCAGTGTGGTAAATCGCTCTTCCAGCGTAGGTGTTGCACTTTTAACAGAGGAATGTTCTTCGCTACCTAATATTTTCCTGACTTCCTCGCGCTTTCTCGCTGTTTCTTCTTGCTGGCGTATTGTTGCGTTGCGAGCAT
>JBBKXJ010000259.1:0-16940 GCA_037969395.1 Pseudomonadales bacterium | reverse complement strand
AGTGGGAAATCGAGCACAGTTTTTCGCGATTTTGAGGCGCATAGTGGTGACTATGTAACGAGAAATCGCGGAAAAATGGGCCGATTTACCGCCGCCGCAGTAGAATCATCCTAAGTCCGGCAGGGTACTAGTCCCGCCATAGCTGTTCATATTCAAGTACCATATATTTAGCCGGCTGGTTCTTTTTGCTAGAACCGTCATCGCTGACAATCAGCAGCTTTGTTTCTCCATTAATGATCACAGGAGCAATCGCTTCTACGTTTTTCAAGCCGGTCATGCCTCGCAGTTCTACCCTCATTGGCTGTTCGGCAAGCGCTCCTGACCAAGTCCATAGCTGGAATTGATTATTGCCATCTGCAGCCGGGGCTTCGTTGACCATTAAATACAGGCCCTTCACTGGATCGTAAGCTAACGAACGAATTCCTCCGCCTTCAAGTTCAACAAGTATCACGTCTTCAGAAAAAATTGGTTGCTCGCCGCGCTCGAAAATTCCGACCGGATTCTCAACGACAACGATCATCGCCTTACCGTCAATCAGCGGCTCTCTGAAACCCAACAGCAGCCTTCTTCCTTCCTTATCGAAACTTAAGGCTTCGATATTTATTGCCTGGAAACTGACATTCTTATTGACGCTGTTCTCTACCGCTCGCTCAAAAACTCCGGAGTTTTTTAACTGATCGGTTAACCCCGTGTACACGCCACTATCAATAAGATCATTGCCTCTTATTTTGAAGCGGACCAGCTGCTCGCGCGCTTGTTTGCGGGTCCCTTTTTTGGTTCTGGAGTGCGAAGTGATCGCGTAGATGTAGCCGTCCGCACTCATGGTCAATCCTTCAAGATCGCTCAGCTTGCTACGAAATGAGCTTAGCAGGCGATTATCAAGCGCTGCATTCTCGGCGATGCTGCCGTCTGGAAGCAGCTCAACAATACTTAGCGCTCTGGACGGTTCATCCTCGACGATCAATAATCTGCCGTCTTCAAGTTGCTGAGCGCCCGACGGCTCATAAATTCCTTCAAATTGTGAAATGCCAGCATTGCGCATATTAATAATTGCGTCATCATTGGTAGTTGGCATAAAAAACATGTGAGTTCTAACCGCTATAAACAGTAGTATGGATAAAACCAAACCCCATCGAAACGTGCCGTAGGAGGCCCGCAACATTCGAAACTTTTTACTGGCCATCTGTCCGAGCCAGTAAAGCTGGTCACTCATTTTTGCGTACACATCGTCCTGGTCGTTTAATAGTTCGAACATACGCAGCAGATAATCCTCTTTGGAGAGCATTACTCTATCGGCATAGATCAGAATATTTGATTCTCCAGCGACGAAGCGGTGATCGGGGTTAGCGTAAAGTTTGAAATCTCTGATCGTCGCTTTGCGTTTTATCACGTCGCGAAGCCAGTTGACGACCCCTTCATGAGTGCCGATAGACTCCGGTGATGCGGCGAGCAGCGCAAAATAAATGGAGGCCGCTGAGGTAAATAGGAAAAAAGTCGCTGGCGCTAGAAACAGCGGCGAGGACGCATAAATAAACCCTCCCGAAATCATTAACGCAGAGACGATAAATCCATTCAGCGAGATCATGATGTTCGCTTTCATGGCGGCGAGAGCGATAAGGTCTAATTCCGCGCGGTAGGCATTTCGAAACATGGTTTCGATGCCTTTAGCCGAACCAAGTTCAGCCTTTTTGCCGGCTGGCCGTTTACTAGCCTTGTTTTTGTCAGGCTTCCTTTTGCCTGCTTTCTTTTTCTTAATTTTTTTCTTGAGATCAGCGGGAGTGGCAATCGGCAAACACTGCTCGTCAACAGGCAGCGCTTCACTAGACGTAGGAAACTTTGCGTCTTGTAAGTCTTGGTTCTTCAAAAGCTTACCCAGTGTTTGCCGAAACAAACTGCGCGATAGCAGATAAGCTAATCCTCAACTAAAAGGCGAGAGGATAGCCATCATGGACTCGTTCGGCAAGCGCTTCACTAACAAAGGTTTATTTTTACCCGCGTTATGACATATACAGTCCAGGCATTTCACAGACTGATATTGAAGGAGGAATTTAAACTAACGCTATTCCATAACGACGCGCTGAGGCAAGGTCTTCCGGCCGATCAATATCGGTCAGCGACGGCAATTCAGACCAATTTATACCAGCACTACGTAGGCGCAGCCTCGTTTGTTGCAGCACGCGGTCGCTGCCCCAGTCGATAGCATCGAAGACAGGTAAAGCGGCGGTTTGTGTTGCCAACATTACATAACCACCGTCGGTAGCCGGACCTAACACAACCGGTGTGTTGTGATCGAGCCGTAGCAACGCGGTGGCTAAGTAGTGTTTGTCGATAGCCGGGCAGTCGGCGCCTATCAATACGAGCTTTTTCGCTCGTTGCAGCACGTCGTGCACTGCATGCTGCATTCTCTGCCCCAGGTCTCCACCCTGCTGGACGCAAATTTCAGTTGGACCATAACGCTGCTTGATTTGCTCGGCAAAGGCGGGCTCCGGTTCGGTGTCAAACGACAGCTCGAAGGGGCAGAGCTGCGCGGTCTGTAGCGTATTGAGACCGTGATAAAAGAGTTGTTGATAAATATTCAGCGCCTGCTCGGCACTTAGCTCAGGCTGCAGGCGTGTTTTGACTGTACCAAGCCGCGGCAGTTTGGCGAACATAACAATGCGTGCGTCGTCATGCTGTCGAATCACTGTGCGCGTCTCGTATAGTACTGCTCGCTTAAGCGCTGTGGATCAGCGCCGAGAAAATACGCTAAACGCAGTCGCCACATCAGCATTACCGTGCGCCACACGCCCTCCCGCTGCCATTTGCGGCTGCATGCCAATACCGGTGCTGAAAAAATAAACGGGGTAGAGATTTTGCGCAGGCGTTTGCTGATTTCCACATCTTCCATCAGCGCGATGGCAGCAAAGCCGCCTATTTGTTTGAAAGTCGTATGCTTGACGCACAATACCTGATCGCCGGTACAGACGCGGGTTAAACGCGAACGGTGGTTCATAAACCAGGCGATCAAATTCAATCCACAACCGGTAGCATCGAACTGGACCAGTGAAAACCCCCAGGCACAGTCGCTTGTCTGAAAGGCTTTCAGTTGCGATTCAAACTGGCCAGGCAGCTGTGTGTCGAGGTGCAGGAATACCAGCAGCGAGTGGCGGGCAACCGCTGCACCGGCGTTCATCTGCGCGCTGCGGCCACGCTCGCTGTTAACAATGCGATCG
The DNA here is from genome assembly GCA_037969395.1 of Pseudomonadales bacterium. GTDB lineage: Bacteria > Pseudomonadota > Gammaproteobacteria > Pseudomonadales > JAUIET01 > JBBKXJ01. The sequence goes on along the minus strand of JBBKXJ010000259.1, from coordinate 13,728 downwards.
ACTAACGATTGAGCTAAGTCGACAGTCTGGTCGGCGCTGCCGCCGTCGACCAGAATGACTTCATGACCCAGATGTCGCAGCGGCTGCAATCGAGTCAGTCGGACCTTGATTAGCTGCGCTTCATTTAAAACCGGAATGACGATGGAGCAAACTGGCATGGGAAGCGGTCAGTCTTCGTTAAGCGCGCCACCACAGCTGCTGCCCTGCCCCGCCGTGCAGCCGTAACAATGGTCGGCGGTGCGAATGGCGTTGCTGCTGTAGTCTGCGCGCAACATATCACGCAAATGTGAGCGCGACTGTGGCGCTGACTTATTTAGCTCGTGTAGCTGCGCCGCGTCGAGCAAGGGCATGGCTAGCATCTGGTTAAAGTCGCAGTCGTATAAATAGCCCTGCCAATCGACACTGATCAGATTTTTACACATCACCGACGCCAGGTTGTGTTCGGCATAGCTCGCTTTCAACAGCTGCATATACGGCTCAAACTGGCCTTTGGAAATCAACATACTGCCAAACCGATTGATCGGCATATTGGTGATAGTAAACAAGTCATCGAAAACAATATCGTATCTTGCGTACAACTCTTTCTTAAAGTCGTTTTGTAAGTCAGCCTGGGGCGGTGGCAGACTAGCGCCGGCGGGGTTGTAGACCAGATGCAGCGGCAACGCTTCGTCCTTGCCATAACCCAGGCTGTTGAGTAGCTGTAATGCCTCAATACTGTGCTCAAATACGCCCTTACCGCGCTGCCGGTCAACGGTTTGCTCGGAGTAACACGGCAATGACGCGGTAACGCACACCCGCTGCCGTGCTAGAAACTCGGCCAGGTCTTCATAACCTGGCTCCAGCAGTATCGTAAGATTGCTGCGGTCGATCACCTGCACATCCATCTCGCGCGCGGCGCTTACCAGATAGCGAAAATGCGGGTTCATCTCGGGCGCACCACCGGTCAGGTCCAGCGTATTGATGCCTTGCCGCTGCAGCACTTCTAACACAAGATCTATGTCGCCCTTGTGCATTAGCTCGGTGCGGCGCGGACCAGCATTAACGTGACAATGCACGCAGCTTAGGTTGCACAGGTAGCCAAGATTAACTTGCAGCGTGTCGAGCCTGTCGCGCCAAATAGCAGGAAAATCTGTTTTAGCGAGCAGCGGGATGGTGTCGAGCATAGTTAGCCTGTTATCGATTTATGAGCGGCGACAGAATATATAGCGAAGTTACGGTTATTAAAAGTGATTAGACCACGCTATGGCAAAAAGTTGTCTGGCTGGACCGCTGCCCGGCTGCTGCGGTTATACTTCGCCATGCCCGGCAGGACAGTAGCGCTATCGAAACCCTAAAAAACGAGGTCTTACCGATGACGGAAAAACGCTATATAAGCGCCCAGCAATTGTTAGACGACTCCTTTAGCCTTGGTTTAAAAGTGTTCGAAAGCGGCTATAAACCGGACTATATCGTTGGCATCTGGCGTGGCGGTGCTCCGGTCGGCATCGCCGTGCAGGAATTGCTCGATTATCTGGATGTTGCATCGGACCATATCGCTATTCGCACATCGTCCTACACCGGTATTGGCGAACGCAACAAGCACGTTCGCGTGCATGGATTGAACTACGTGATCAAACAGGTTGACGCCGAAGACTCGTTACTGATTGTTGATGACGTGCACGATACCGGCCTGAGCGTGCAGCAGGTTATTGTAGACTTGACCACCGCCTGCAGAAAGAATACGCCGACCATAAAGGTTGCCGCGCCGTATTACAAACCGAAAAACGATAAAACCGACCGTGCCCCTGACTTTTACGTGCACGAAACCGAAGATTGGCTGGTATTCCCCCACGAATTGCAGGGCTTGTCCGCGCAGGAGATTATCGCCAACAAGCCTGGCATCAATTCTATTAAAGACCATCTGCTAAGGCTTGATGCAGCTAACCGCTAACTTTGCCGCAGGCGTGGTCGCGCTGATATACTTCGCGTTATTGCCCCCGTAGCTCAGCCGGATAGAGCATTCGCCTCCTAAGCGAAGGGTCGGACGTTCAAGTCGTCTCGGGGGCACCACTTTTGGTCAGGCTGCTGCTGATTTTCCTTTAGCGACTTGACTCAGCGGCTGCAACGAGTCCATGTAATCAAGCAGACGCTCGCGCAGCAGGTCACGATCACGCAGGCTTTCTTTGGTGCTAGACAATACGTGCGTCGTGTGCGGCGCGCGGTCGAGAAACAGCTGCCCGGAAATCTCGTCGGCCTCGTCGGCCGCCGCCAACCAGACGATAGTGTCGGCGCCCTCCGCCGGCGTGCGCAGAAATGGTTTGGTGAAGCGGTGAAATACCGGTAGCGAACTTTCCACACCCGGCGTGTTTGCCCAACCAGGATGCATGGAGTTGACAACAATACCCTCCTCTTCCCAGCGCTCGGCCCACTGCTCGGTCACCACTACCAGCCCGCGCTTGGCTTTCGCATAGGCTGTGCTGCCGGAATATTTGCCGTGATTGTTTTGCAGGTCGTCGATGTCAAGTTTCTGCGTATACATGCCGCCGCTAACAACATTAACAACCCGCGCTGCAGCGGCTTTTTTCAACAGCGGCAGCAGCCGTTCGGTTAACGTAAAGGGACTCAGCAGCAGCAGCGCAAAGCTTTTCTCCAAACCCTCACTGGTAGTCTGGCGCGGGTTGATCAACGCCCCCGCGTTGTTTATCAACACGTCAATCGGACGCTTTTTTCGCAGCAGTCTGTATGCCAGCGCATGTACCTGCTCGATCGAGGCGAGGTCGGCAATTTCAATCTCGATATGCTCATTGCCCGTATCATGGCTGATGCGCTCAACCACCTTTTTGGCCTTTTGCTGATCTCTCGCAACCAACGTCAGATGTGCGCCCATTTGAGCGAGTCGCTCGGCAGCAGCCAGGCCAAGCCCCGAGGTACCGCCCGTTAGCACGATATGCTTATCCCCCAGATAGCTGGCCAACGGATGCCAGCGCGATTTCGCCAGCCGATAACCGGCTTTGGTGAACAACGCCATGCCGGGTAGCACCAGTTTATCGGCCAGACGAGTACTTAAATTTGCTTCCGGCGCGGGAAAATCGTCGTTCAACGCCTGCTCCAGTCCACCGACGGCGCGCTCGCCCATTTTCGTCATCGCGCCTTCGAACATACCAGCCAGCTTCTCAAGGCTTTTTTTGAACACAAATTCGGCTTTGTAGTCGAGCTGCGTGCCGGCGGTGGTTGTGATAAGACTGATTGTGTCGGTCACAGTAAAAAATGGGCAGCTGCCTTGCAACACGACTCTCTCGTCAGCCAGCCATTCTGTGACCACATATTGCAAAGGCAGTCGCACTGGACCGACGCTGCTTACCACACGATAGCGAGTGCCAACGCCGATTCGACCGGAGCTAAGGCGACGCGCCGAACTAATGCTCGGGTCCCATTGTTCGCAGCTGGCAAAGTCGGAAACGTAAGCAAATACTTCGTGTACCGGGCGGGGGGTGGTTAAAACTTCATGCAAAGTGACATCTGCAGTCATGGTTAACTTCCTAAAGCTATTGGGTCGTATTAAAGAATACCGAAGCTTACGCTACTGAACTGATTTGGGTTCACCAATTTTCAGACTTTTCCTGCGTGGCAACACAGGCTGACTCGCTGCCATCGGTGTACAGAGCTGTCTACTCTCTGCTGGTTGCCGCAGCAGCTGCCCTACCCGCCATACGTCCGGAGAAAGTGGCATCACCCACCGAAATGCCGCTGGAATAGCCGTCTCCCCGGCGCGGTACGCCGCAGGCCGTGCGTCCGGCGGCATACAGGCCTGGTATCACGTCGCGTTCGCCAGTTAGCACTTCGCCGGACGGCAAACTATCCAGACCACCTAGTGTGAAAAACGGATAGAACGTGCCGCGCCCGGGCGTACAGTCCAGCGCAACGTACGGCGCTTGCATCGGCTTCAGCCATTCGGAGGATTTATGAAACAGCGGGTCGTCCCCCTGCTCGTCAAATTTAAATTTTTTTGATGAGCTTACAAACGATTGCTAAATTTTAATGCACCGACTGGCAAGCTGGCGATGGTTCACACCGCGGCGCCTATTCGGTTACCATGCGTAATCACAAACCACCATCGCGCCTGGCGCTTTTAATCGAGTCATAGTACTCAAGGTTAATTAAATTGCGCTCTTTTGCGTTTATATTTTTACTCCCATCTCTCGCCATCCAGGCGCAAACTAATCCGCTTGAGACCCTAACCGTTACTGGTAAACGGTTGACGGCAAGCAAACAATCACTGGCCATCAACACGGCGGTAGTCGATGAGCAAAGCCTCAAAATCGTCAACCCTGTGCATATTAATGAGGTGCTGGCGCGCGTGCCCGGCGCCTGGATCAGCCGCGGTAACGGCCAGGAACACCTGACGGCCATTCGCTCACCGGTTCTAACCGGCGCCGGTGCCTGCGGCGCTTTTTTGATCGCCGAAGACGGCGTACCGCTGCGCGCGCCGGGCTTTTGTAATGCCAACCAATTATTCGAAGTGAACAGCGAGCAGGCACAGCGCATCGAAGTGGTGCGTGGTCCCGGCAGCGCGCTGTATGGCTCCAATGCCGAGCACGGTATTATCAATATCATTACCCCCGACCCCGCAGCGGATGGCCACACCAGCCTCGCCGTAGAGGGCGGTCCGCACGACTACTGGCGTGCGCGTATCAAGCACTCACAGCAGTCTGGCGCCCACGGGCTTTTAGTCTACGCCAACGGCGCGCACGACGGTGGCTACAAACGAGACTCGGGTTTCGACCAGCAGAAAGTCAATCTGGTACATCAATATGCCGGCACCGACCTGGTTGTGAAAAGCGTGGTGTCGGCAACCAACTTAAACCAGGAAACCGCCGGCTTTATCGAAGGCCGCAACGCTTACAAAGACTCGTCGCAAAAACGGGACAATCCAAACCCGGAGGCGTTCCGCGACGCAAAGACCATACGCCTGCATTCACGCGCCACGCTACAACTCAACAGCAACGATACGCTCAGTGTAACGCCTTACCTGCGTTATACCGACATGACGTTTTTGCAACACTTTTTACCGTGGCAACCGCTGGAGGAAAACGGCCAGCAAGGCATTGGTGTGCAAACGCTCTACACTCGCGAGCGTGGCACCTGGCGCAGCAGCGTTGGGCTGGACATCGACTACACCGAAGGCTTTCTGAAAGAGACGCAGGCTGAGGCATTTAGCCCGACTATTCCCGCCGGTGCGCACTATGATTATGACGTGGACGCCAGCGTGATTGCGCCTTTCGTGGAAACCGAATGGACGCTGACCGATGCAACCAGTCTTACCCTTGGCCTGCGATTCGAGCATACCAACTACGACTACGCCAATGCATTAACTGCGGGTTCGGCGTGCGCCGCTGACGTCGTCGATTGCCGCTTCTCACGACCCGCCGACCGTGACGACCGCTTCAATGAATGGGCGCCGCGGCTTGGTCTGCTGCATCATTGGTCGGAACAACACGCCAGTTACGCGCAGCTGGCGCGTGGCTATCGCGCTCCACAGGCGACTGAGTTATATCGCCTGCAAGCGGGGCAACTGCGCAGCGACATCGATGCCGAGCAGTTAGACAGCGTCGAACTCGGGTTTCGCGGCGCGCTACAAAACGTGTTTTACGACATTGCCGTGTTCGGCATGCGCAAAAACAACTTTATCTTTCAAGACACCGAGCGGCAAAATATCAACGACGGCGAAACCGAACATTACGGCATTGAGTTTGACCTGCGTTTCAGCCTGCCCGCCAATTTTGACCTCGCACTGAACGGTACTGTTGCCCGGCATCGTTACGCCAACGCCATCGATCTCAGCTCAACCAACATTAACGGCAACGATATTGACGCGGCCCCGCGGCATATTGGCGCCGCCCAGTTTGGCTGGAGCTCGGCGCGCGGTCATCGCGCTGAACTGGAATGGGTGCATATGGGCGCCTATTATCAAAATCCGGAAAACTCGGTTCGCTACCCGGGCCATGACCTGCTCAATGCTCGCGTTATATATAGCTTAAACAAGCGCTGGCAAGCTGCTGTTCGCGTTAATAATCTTACTAACGAAGACTATGCCGAGCGCGCCGATTTCGCGTTTGGCGATGACCGCTATTTTGTCGGCGAGCCGCGTTCAGTTTTCATAAGCATTAGTGCTGAGTTTGGTGGTTAGCAAACTGCCCAGGCAGCGACCGTAAATGGTTAGCAATTGACTGCCACTAACAGATTTCGATCCCTGGTGTGGTGTAACGAATAAAGCGTACCTATAGCTCAGTCGCCAAGGGGTCAGCGGTCGACGCCGAATTGACTACGAATTCGAAGCTGCAGCGAGTCGACGGATTGGTAGGCGCCAATCAGCAGCCGCTTGCGCGTCTCGCTTAAAAACCATAGCGGCATAATGTCGCTCAACGGCTCTCCGCGGCTGATCTGTTCCACATGCCAGCTCATGCGTAGATCAGAGAGCACGTTATAAGCAACGATTGACTCGCGAGCGGTATCGCGTAATGTGCGATCACTTTCGGCAAGGTAGGTCAGCCGTTCTTCAGTACCGCTCTGCTCAAGCCAGCCGGCACTGAGGCACAGCAGCCGGGCCGCGTTGGTAACAAGATGGGTACCGTGGCGTTTCAGGTGCAGCGTCGGTCCCGCATCACTGCGTGTCCCCCTCAGTCGCATGGGGAAACGTTTCAGTGGTAAACCCGGCGCGAGTGCTTCGCGAGCAAGAACACGCGAGAAGTTACGCCGTCGCTGCAACGCCACCAGCAGAATCTGCTTGAGCGCCTGGTACAGAGATCTGTCGCCATCGACCGGTCGACAATCCATCAACGCGCCGACCCAGAGCATACGTGCATCTTCGGGGTCGGACATCCATTTCTCGATGGACGTGCGCCAGCCTCCAGGATTCTGCCGCATAGGCGCTTCTCGTGCCATGATGCCGCCGTCGCACAGCGCGATCCCCGCCTCGTTGAGCATTGCGTTGGCCGCCCTGGCGACGGCGCCAAGCCAGTCATTGGCTGCATCAGCATCCACACAATCGTAGACGATAGCGTTGTCCTGATCGGTTCGCAGCCCCATTTCCCCGCGTCCCTCGGAGCCCAGCGATAGCCAGCACCAACGCAGACTCGCCGGTGGTTCGGGCTGTGCCGCGCGCACTATTTCCAACACACGCACAGTCAGTGCGTCGTTGAAGCGGGTGTTGATTTTCAGAAGATCTTTGGCGCGCACCCCGCGCCGATACAGCGTTACGATGGCTTGATCGGCCGCCATGCGCAGCTCGCGTAATGCTGGCCCACTGTCGGCGTCGCCGAGGCGGCGGCGCAGCGCAGCCGGACTGGCCAGCCAGGCGCGGGCAAGATCGGCATCACTTACCACGCCCTGCATCACGCCCTCATTGTCGAGCAGGATAAGATGTTGCCAGCTTCGCTGTTCCATCGCCATCATGCCTTCGAAGACCGACGCCTCCGAGCGGATTGTCAGTAAGTCTGTGGTCATCACCTCGGAAACCTGGCTATCAACTGAGTGTCCCGTCGCGACCACGCGATCGCGCAGGTCGCCGTCTGATAGCATGCCAACCATGCGGTCGCCGTCGTTAATGATCACGCAGTCGCGGCCGTGTTCCGACATCAATGTTGCGACGCTACGGATTGAACGGGTAGCTTCGCAAACCAGTGCAGCAGCGTGGTCCAGCTCGCCCAGCTGTTGTCCGAACAGGAACTGGCTGCCAGCAACATCGTCGAACGCGCCCAGTTCGCGCTCGAAGCGACGCAGATCTGCCTGGAACCAGCGCGCAATAAACGGCTGCCGGGCGAACAGTTGAAACAGGGCAGCGCTCGGAATTTCGAGGATAACGGCGTTGTGTGACACCTCTGCCCGGTAGGGTGGCGGCAGGTTTCGCAACAGCGCGAAGTGACCAAAAATCTCGCCCGCTCGCAGGTGCCGTACCGTCGTCTGCTGCTCGGTCTCGATGATGCGAACACGACCTGAGAGGATGGCGTACACCGGCGCTTTGGTAACGGCCGTATCCTCGGAAATGACCAGATCACCGGCTTTCAGCGAGCGCTGCTGCGTGCAGGATGCGAACTCGGCCAGCGACTCCTCGGGCAGGCATTTGAATGGCGAGATGTGCTTTAGGCCCACAATCGTGGGGGGGGGACTGAAGTTCGTCAGACATCCCCGGTCTCAGTGTCGATTGCAAACAGAGGAGACGGGGCCAGCTCTACAGAGCAACCGATAAGCTGGTGAGCGCCCCGCAGGCGGCCGGGCTGCCTGGCCCGGTCAATGGCGATACAATAGCAGCCGCTTTGTTGGGCCGCTTGTACGCCCGCTGCCACGTCTTCGAACACCACACATGCTGCTGCCGTGAGACCCAACTGTTGCGCCGCAGTCAGAAAAGGCTCCACGTTCGGCTTATCGTTAGTGATGTCAATATTACTCACAGCGTATTGGAAGCGATTGACGATGCCAGTCTGCAGAAGGGCTCGCGCCAGCATAGCGCGTACACCATCGCCCCTTGCCATTAGCGCAACAGCGTCGGTGAAACACGCCTCAAAGCGGGGCAACTTGCTCATTTCGCTCTGAACATCGACGAGCTAGTCGTAGGTAAGGGGCGCAGGTAACAATCTTACTAATTTGTGCTGAACAGCTACCTTACCGCTTTTTCGGTCTGATTCGATAGTTCACTAAAGATGCCATCCTGATCGACGGCCGCCATCGCAAAATAGTAGGTATCTGCTCGCAGGTTTGTAATAGTTAGCGTGTTTTTCGCAGGATTATTAAACCTGATGGTCTCGGACTGACCCGAATTAGAAGTGTAGTAAATTTCGTAGCGATTAAGATCTGAAACACGCAGGGTTTTGCCATTTTCGCGTTTGCCAGGGATAACCCAGGCCAAGCTCACGCTGCCAGTCGCAGCGCCAGGGGTGGGTGCTGGTCGTGACGGTGTCGCTGGCGTTTTGTTGGCCGCTTCCTGCTCTTTGCGTTTTAGGGCGGCTATCTGCCACGGCTTCAGGCTTTTAGCGGCTTCTTGTTCTTTGCGTTTTTGAGCAGCGATCTGCCATGGTTTCAAGTTTTTAGCCGCTGCTTGCTCTTTACGTTTTTGAGCGGCGATTTGCCATGGCTTCAAATTTTTAGCCGCTGCTTGCTCTTTGCGTTTTTGAGCGGCGATCTGCCAAGGCTTCAGGTTTTTAGCCGCTGCTTGCTCTTTACGTTTTTGGGCGGCGATCTGCCATGGCTTCAGGTTCTTAGCCGCTGCTTGCTCTTTACGTTTTTGAGCGGCGATCTGCCAAGGTTTCAAGTTTTTAGCCGCTGCTTGCGCTTTACGCTCCTGGGCGGCGATCTGCCAAGGTTTGAGATCCTGACTTTGAGCGAAAGCGTTGACTGTGCCGATGCTTGTGATTGCGGCAGCAGAAAAAATTAGTACAAACTTACACAGTTTTTTCATTACAGGTTTACCATTATTCTTAGAGTGATCAACAATTGTACAGTTTATTCTAATTCGTTCGCGCGGTGTGCCTCAATGTAATTATTACCAGAGTTGCCAGTTTTATTTGACGTGAACTGTATTGCTCAAAAAAGTGATAATCGAGGTCATTAGCGGTAGCGACTGTCAATACTATAGTTCCCGGTGCAGCGCCAGTTCGCTTAGCGCGTGTAGGAGCATGGGGCAACACTGATGTGCGGATGGAACCTGGAGCTGAACTGGTGTGAAGTCTATGGATGGCAACGAAGCGATACCTGGCAGCGTTGCAATCGCTGAGAGAACCTGCCGGCCAGAGGTAAAGTTCGCTCACAGTGCAGCCTGGCAACAGTCACGAAATAATTTGTTTTCTCATTCCCGGGTTTTCCGCTCTGCTCGATTCTTTCAGCCCATCAAAACCGTTGCCGGTTTTCATGCCGGTGGCGCGCGATCACCGCCTTGATCGCCTGCGGTTCCTGCAATCGCTTCACTTCCTGAAATAGTAACTCAGCGCCATGGTATTGCCGCCGTAGATATCCTAGCCACTGCTTAATACGGTTACCGACGTAGCGAGGATAAAGAAGCTCAGTGGTTGTAAAAAAGGCCTGTAGCAATTCGGTCACTTGATACCAGCTGGGCGGTATCATCGTCCGCCCCTGGCATTGCATTTTGATCAGGCCTGCCAGGTCGGGGCAGGCCAGACTACCGCGTCCCAGCATGATGTCGTCGCAGCCGCTATCACGTTGCGCCTGCAACGCATCCTGCACCGACCAGATTTCGCCATTCACCACAATAGGAATATTGATAAGCCGCCTAACGCTTTCGATAGTGCGCCAGTGCGCTGGCGGTCGATAGCCGTCACGGCGGGTGCGCGCGTGAATACACAATTCGTCGGCACCTGCTGCAGCAATACCGCAGACGATGTCTTCCAGCATACTGGCATCATCAAAACCGAGCCGAATTTTTGCCGTTACCGGCGTCACACCGCTGACCGCATCGCGTACGGCGCTCACCACATCGGCGACTCGCTGCGGCTCGCGCAGCAGCACCGAACCGCCGTCGTTTCGGTTGACTGTTTTGGCGGGGCAACCGAAATTTATATCGATGCCCGGCGCCCCCAGCTGTTCTGCTCTGGCAGCGTTGGCTGCCATATACACTGGCTGGCCACCAAGTAGCTGGATAAATACTGGCGTTCCGGTCAACGTTTGACCGCCGTTTAGTAACTCAGGGCAATAGCGATAAAATACTCTGGCTGGCAGGGTTTGATCGGTAACCCGCACGAACTCAGTCACACAGCGATCAATACCACCACGCTCGGTGAGCAAAGCGCGCATACTGTGGTCCATCACGCCTTCCATCGGCGCTAGAATAATTCGCATTGTAATACCGTAATCGTTGTCGTTCCGTCCACCGCTGTCGTTGACCACTCAGCGTCGATCAGTGCCTGGCAATAAAATCAAACGATAGTTGATTGGCGTATACGCCTAAAGTCGAACAGTCACCGCTCATAAGGTCGAATATATTGTACGTCGTGTCTGTGTTAATTTTGATAATTAATCAACTATTCCGGAAATCGAGGAACTACCTATGCGCCTAATTTATAAATCACTGCTACCGCTTGCATTCGTCTGTCTCACAGCTAGCAGCGCGATAGCAGCCGACGAGCATCGCGGCACGCCGCGCGAGGCCAAGGCCCTTCTGCAAGAAGCTGTAACACTTGTTAAATCAGAGGGTGAAAAAGAAGCACTTTCCCAATTCAACGACAAAAAAGGCCATTTTACTCACGGCGATCTATATATTTTTGCAATGGATACGGAAGGTAACTATCTAGCCTCTGGCGCCAACCCGCGCCTGGTGGGTCAAAATTTCTTCAAACAACACGCTGTCGCAGGCAGGGAAATTGACAAAGACTTGATGAAGGTGCCAAATGACGGAGATCGGGATATTTTCGAATACGAATGGCTCAATCGCAAAACCAATAATCTGGAGACCAAGTTCTCCTACGTGCAACGGATCGGCGAAATTATCTTGGGCGTAGGTATCTATGTGCCGAACAATTAGTGCCTCAGTCGGCTGATAGCTAGGGCTAATACGGATGCGCTCACGATTGTCTTATCCAAACAAGCATTGAACTGGTCTCGCAAAATCACCAATTGCAAATATAGCGTGCAACAAGTGACGCTTCTGGAGGAAATATGTCCACTCAAGATAAGTGCTGTACGATCGTTCCGTATTTTAAGGTTGCCAGTGATAAACTCGAGGCGTTCAAAAAAAATTGCGAAGCGATGGTCACACAGACCAGTGGCGAGGCAAAATGCCTTTACTACGGATTCAGCTTTGACGGTGATCAGGTGTTTTGCCGTGAAGGCTATGCAGACGCAGAGGGGCTGCTTGCCCACCTCGACAACGTAGGGCCACTGCTCGATGAGGCATTGAAAATTGCTGAAATCACACGTCTGGAGGTTCACGGCCCGGCGGATGAACTGGAGAAACTTCGCGAGCCACTGGCCAAATTGCAGCCACAGTATTTCTCGTTGGAGTATGGTTTTCGTCGCTAAACCGCCTTCATTGCTGCAAATCTTGCAGAGAATGGCATAATCAGTTTATGCAAGCGACTATCGATAAAGTTTTAGTTGCCGAAGAAAACGTTATCGGACCTGGCGAGGCGCGCACCGGTATTTTTAAAAGACCCGTCTCGCAACCGGTTAAATTGACTGAGATGGGTCTGGAAGGTGATTTTCAGGCAGACCGACGCGTGCATGGTGGGCCGGATAAAGCGGTGCATCATTATGCCGCAAACAATTATCGCTTGCTGCAGGACGCGTTGCCCCACCTGGCCGACAAGTTTGTTCCCGGTACCATTGGTGAGAACTTTTCGAGCGCCGTACTGGCGGAGGAGAACGTGCATATCGGCGATACTTTCAGCGTGGGCTCTGCCGTTGTGCAGGTCTCACAGCCGCGACGTCCCTGCTGGAAGGTCAATCACCGCTATGGTAACGCCTATCTGGCCGATTTCCTGATGCAACAGCAGATTACCGGTTGGTATTATCGGGTGCTTCAGGCAGGCGAAGTACAAGCGGGTAATCAGATCACGCTGACCGAGCGCCTTGCCAACAGCCTGTCGATTGCTGTGCTTTGGCGGCGATGGATTGAATGCCAGCGTAGCAAAAAATCCGCTCACCAATTAGCGAACACACCCGGACTGGCGCTGGAGTGGCTGAAGGATTGATAGAGAGGCCCTTGATGACTAATGTCTTGCCTTACGGATCGTGGCCCTCCCCCATCACGGCTGCGCTTATCACAGAGGAGACCGTCACTCTCAGTGAGACCTGCCTCGATGGTTTGCACATCTACTGGCTGGAATCTCGCCCTGCCGAACAAGGCAGAACTACACTTGTGCGCCTCGCAGCAGACAGCCAGCCTGTTGACCTGATCCCGCCCCCTTTCGATTGCCGCAACCGGGTCAATGAGTATGGCGGCGGGAGTTATGCGGTACATAATGGCAGAGTCTATTTCTCCAATTTTGCCGACAACCAGCTTTACGCGCTGCAGACCACTGGTGCTGCGTATCAAGCAGAGCAAATCAGCTTTGCAAAAGAATGCCGCTACGCCGCGCTCACGTTCGACGCGCACCGACAACAACTTATTTGTGTAAGGGAAGATCACGGCCAATCCGGCGAACCGGTAACCATGCTGGTCGCGCTTGCTGTCGATGGCAGTGGTCGCGAACAGATATTAGCCCACGGCAAGGATTTTTATGCCAGCCCGCAAATCAGCCCCAACGGCAAGCAACTTTGCTGGCTGAGCTGGTGCCACCCTCGCCTGCCGTGGGACGGTACCGAACTATGGGTGAGCGATTTTGCCGAAGATGGCAGACTGCAAACACCTTGCCAGATTGCCGGCGGTAGCGCTGAGTCGGTATTCCAGCCGCAATGGTCACCGCTAGGCAATTTATTTTTTGTTTCTGACCGCTCCGGCTGGTGGAATATTTATCGCTGGCAGCGTGATCAATGGCGCAATGGCGAAGCACATGTGCTGGTGTCTCGCGCAGCCGAGTTCGGCTTACCGCAGTGGGTTTTTGGCCAGTCTACCTATGCGTTTTTATCGAACGAAGAAGTCATTTGCTATTACTGCGACCATGGCCGTTGGCAGCTGGCGACGATCGCGCTGGCTAGCGGCGAATTAACGCAGCTGGAAACCAGTTTCTGCCATTTTTCCAGCCTGCGTGCGCTACGCAATCAAGCCGTATTTATCGGCGCAAGCGATAGCAAGCCGAGTGCAGT